>CANGUQ010000281.1 GCA_947456915.1 Betaproteobacteria bacterium | reverse complement strand
GCCGTCCATCTCACTGCTTCGCTGCCTCGTTCCCGGGCGCCGCCGCCCGGGCGGCGGCCGGTGTGGCCGCAGCTGGCGCACGCGCCCCGGGATTGCCCAGTCCCCAGACATAGGCGGCGAGCAGATGCACCTTGCCCGCGCCGAGGAACTCGCCCTGCGCCGGCATCATGCCGCCGCGTCCCTTGACGATGGTCTCGGTGATCGCCTCTTCCGAGCCCCCGTACAGCCACACGCGGTCGGTCAGGTTGGGGGCGCCCAGCGCCGGATTGCCCCTCGCGTCCAGCCCGTGACAGGCGACGCACACCTGATTGAACTTCTCCCTGCCCTGCGCGGCGAGCGCCGCATCGTGCGGCAGACCGGAGAGCGAGCGCACGTGGTTGACCACGGCAGCGACGTTCCCGGGACCGATCACGTCCGCCTGCGGCGGCATCATTCCCTGCCGGCCGTTGGCGATCGTCTCCCTGATCTGCTCGGGTGCACCGCCCCACAGCCAGTCCCCGTCGCGCAGATTGGGAAAGCCGCGTGCGCCCCCGGCATCCGAGCCGTGGCACTGCGCGCAGTAGTTGAGGAACAGCCGCTGGCCCATCTCGCGCGCGGCCGGGTCGCGCGCCACGGTCGCGAGGTCCTGCTTCAGGTAGACGTCGAACATCGGGCCGAAGCGGCTGTCCCAGCGCCTGGACTCCGCGGCGTGCTGACCCGACGAGGACCAGCCGAGGATGCCGCCCCAGGCAGCGAGCCCCGGGTACAGCGCGAGGTAGGTCAGGCTGAACACGATCGTGATGTAGAACAGGTACATCCACCACCGCGGCAGCGGATTGTTCCACTCGGCGAGATCGCCATCCCAGGTGTGACCGGTGGTACCGGGGCTCTGCCCCGCCGGCAGCCGCCGCGTCGTGTTCATCCGCAGGAAGACCGCGCAGCCGAGGATGGAGACGACGGTGACCAGCGCGATCGCCAGTCCCACGCCGCTGTAGAGAAAGTCTTCCATCACTTCGCCTCCTTCGAATCGTGTCGATCGCCCTGCCCCGCGAGCGGCAGATCGTCCCGCAGCGGAATCGCCGCCGCCTCGCGGAACTCCCCGCTGCGCCGCGACGACCACGCCCAGACGACGATGCCGATGAAGGCGACGAATGCGGTCAGGGTCAGCAGCGACTGCAGATCACCAGTGCTCATGTCGTTCTCCGAAGCGGGTTGGCGGGCCGGCGCAGGTCAGCGCACATCGGCCGTCTTCGCCGGCGCAGCCGGCTTCAGCGCCGTGCCCAGCACCTGCAGGTAGGCGATCAGCGCGTCAATCTCGGTGCGCCCGTTCACTGCGTCGGCCGCCCCGGCGATGTCGGCCTCGGTGTAGGGCACGCCCACGCGCGCAAGCGCACGCATGCGCGGGGCAACCGACGCACCGTCGACCGCCGTGGTGGCGAGCCACGGAAACGCCGGCATGTTCGAGCCCGGCACCAGGTCGCGCGGATTGATCAGGTGCGCGCGGTGCCAGTCGTCGGAGTAGCGCCCGCCCACGCGCGCCAGATCCGGGCCGGTGCGCTTGCTGCCCCACTGGAAAGGGTGGTCGTAGACGAACTCGCCAGCGACCGAGAAGTGGCCGTAGCGCTCGGTCTCCGCGCGCAGCGGCCGCACCATCTGCGAATGGCAGGTGTAGCAGCCCTCGCGGATGTAGACGTCGCGCCCGACCAGCTGCAACGCGCCGTAGGGCCTGAGCCCCGCCACCGGTTCGGTGGTCGAGCGCTGGAAGAACAGCGGCACGATCTGCACCAGCCCCCCGACACTCACCACCAGCACCACCAGCAGGATCATCCAGCCGACGTTCTTCTCCAGTACCTCGTGTCCGCCGCCGCTTGCCGAGCTCATCGTCATCCTCTGTTCACGGGCGCGCTGCCCGCCGTGTGTTGCGCCGAAGCGCCTGTCGTCCTGCCGCCACGGGCACGTCGGCGCGTGGCCGCCGACTGCCAGCTGTCGTCACGCCCCCTCAGGCGTGTGCCGCGCCGCCGACGGGCACGGGAGCCGGGATCGCCGCATCCACCGGCCGGCTGCCGGCGATCGTCTTCCACACGTTCCACGCCATGATCAGCATCCCGGACAGGTACAGCGTTCCGCCGGCGAGGCGCACCAGGTAGTACGGGAAGGTCGCGATCACGCTGTCGATGAAGGTGTAGGCGAGCGTGCCGTCGGCGTTGACCGCGCGCCACATCAGGCCCTGCATCACGCCGGCGATCCACATGGCCGCGATGTAGAGCACGATGCCGATGGTGGCCACCCAGAAGTGCAGCGTCACCGCCTTCATGCTGTACATCCCGGTGCGGCCGAACACGCGCGGGATCAGGTAGTACATGCAGCCGATCGAGATCATCCCGACCCAGCCCAGCGCGCCCGAGTGCACGTGACCGATCGTCCAGTCGGTGTAGTGCGACAGCGCGTTCACCGTCTTGATCGACATCATCGGCCCCTCGAACGTCGACATGCCGTAGAACGACAGCGAGGTCACGAGGAACTTCAGGATGGGGTCGGTACGCAGCTTGTACCAGGCGCCCGACAGCGTCATGATGCCGTTGATCATGCCGCCCCACGAGGGCGCGAGCAGGATCAGCGAGAACAGCATGCCCAGCGATTGCGCCCAGTCCGGCAGCGCGGTGTAGTGCAGGTGGTGCGGACCCGCCCACATGTAGGTGAAGATCAGCGCCCAGAAGTGCACCACCGACAGCCGGTACGAGTAGACCGGGCGTTCTGCCTGCTTCGGGATGAAGTAGTACATCATCCCGAGGAAGCCGGCGGTGAGGAAGAAGCCCACGGCGTTGTGGCCGTACCACCACTGGATCATCGCGTCCTGCACCCCGGCGTAGGCGGAGTAGGACTTGGTGAGCGACACCGGGCTCGCCGCACTGTTGACGATGTGCAGGATCGCCACGGTGATGATGAACGCGCCGAAGAACCAGTTCGCCACGTAGATGTGCGCGATGCGCCGCCTCACGATGGTGCCGAAGAACACCACCGCGTAGGCGACCCACACCACCGCGATCAGGATGTCGATCGGCCACTCGAGCTCGGCGTATTCCTTGCCGCTGGTCATGCCCAGCGGCAGCGTGACGGCGGCGAGCACGATCACCAGCTGCCAGCCCCAGAAGGTGAAGGCCGCCAGCCCGTCGGAGACCAGCCGCACGTGGCAGGTGCGCTGCACGACGTAGTAGGACGTCGCGAACAGCGCGCAGCCGCCGAAGGCGAAGATCACGGCATTCGTGTGCAGCGGCCGCAGCCGCCCGTAGGACAGCCACGGCACCTGCGGCAGGATCTCCGGCCACGCCAGCTGGGCGGCGATGATCACCCCCACCAGCATGCCGACCACGCCCCAGACCACCGTCATCACCGCGAACTGCCGCACCACCTTGTAGTTGTACGTCCCGTCCATGCCGCCTGCTGCCGCCTGCATCGTCGTGTGCTCCGTCCCGGTGTTCAGTACGCGTTCGGCCCGCGCCTGGGCAAGGCGGCGGATCCTCCCGCGGCGCACCCGCGCCGTCGGAAACGATGATCGCGGTGCAGCGAAGGCCGTTTGTTGACGTGGATCAACTCGGGCGCACTTGAACGGCATCCGGCGCTGAAGCCGGGCCCAGCCGCACGGGATCGGCGCACACCGGGCGCGGCCCGGCGGCGGAGGGATTGCCGCACGTCAGAGGGCGGCACGGCCCCTGCGGATCGGCGTTCGCCCGGCACGGCACCGCCGCTTCGGACCCGGCGTTCGCCGGGCGCCGCCCGCGCGGGACAGCCTCGCCGCCGGCGAGGAGCGACCGTGGCCTGATCAGCGGCCGTCGGACGCGGAGCGACCTGCCGTCGACGACGCGCTGCCCGCATCTGTTGCAGCAGTGCCGGGTGCTGGCGCCGGGCGATCGTCGTCGTCGAGCAGCACGCGATGGGCAGGACCCTCGAGATCCTCGAACTGACCGCTGCGCACCGCCCACCAGAAGGCGACACCGATCGCCAGCGCCAGCACGACCGAGAGGGGGATCAGCAGGAACAGGATGTCCATCGCACGATGATGCCTGCGCCGCGCGCGAGCGTGTGCTCGCCCGTGCCCGTGCCGGGCCAGCCCTGCATGCGGGTCTTCCGCCGCGCCTTGCCGCAGCGCACGCCGTCACGGCGCGACGCAGTCCGGTCGCGCCTGCGTTGTCCGCTGCATGGCCCGGGTCTACACTCGCGCGATACGACCTGCGAGGAACACGATGGCCCACCCGCTCGACCCGATCCTCAATCCGCGCCGGCTCGCCGTGATCGGCGCATCGAACGACCCGGAGAAGCGCGGCTATCGCGCAATCCGCACGCTGCAGACCGACCACTACCGCGGCGAGATCCTGCCGATCAACCCGAAGGCGACCGAGATTCTCGGCCTGCCGTGCTACGCGTCGATCGACGCGGTACCCGGCGAGATCGATCTCGCGCTGGTGTGCACGCCGGCACGCGCCGCGCCCGAGGTCATCGAAGCCTGCGGGCGCAAGGGGGTCAAGGGTGCGCTGCTGCTCGCTGGCGGATTCAGCGAGGCGAGCGAGGCCGGGCGCCTGCTCGAGGAGCAGACGGTGGCGATCGCGCGCCGCCACGGCGTACGCCTGATCGGCCCCAACACCAACGGCATCTTCACCGCGCGCGAAGCCTGCAACGCGATCGCCTGGTTCGACATCCCGCGCGGCCCCGCTGCGATGCTCGCCAATTCGGCGAACGTGATGCTGTCCGTGCTGGTCCAGGCACAGCGGCACGAGTACTTCGGCTTCAATACGCTGCTGTCGGTGGGCAACCAGTCCGACATCCAGTTCCACGAGTATCTGGCGGCGATGGGCGATGATCCGGACACCGGCGCGATCATCTCCTACATCGAAGGCTTCAAGGACGGCCGCGCCTTCATCGACGCCGCGCGCGGCGTGACGCCGAAGAAACCGATCGTGATGTTCAAGGCGGGACGCACGGCCGAAGGCGTGCGCGCGGCGCGCTCGCACAGCGGCTCGCTCGCCGGCGACTACGTGGTCGCGGCAGGTGTGCTGAAACAGGCGGGCATCACCCTGCTGGAGCGCTCCGACTGCCTGTTCCCGGTGGCCGAGGCCCTGCACCTGCTGCCGCCGATGCGCGGTCGTCGCGTCGCCGTGCTGTCCGAGGGCGGCGGCGTGATCACCGTCGCCGCCGAAGCGCTCTGCGAGCGCGGCCTGCAACTCGCACAGCTCGCCGCAGCGACGCAGCAGCGCATCCACGAGATCGTGCCCAATGCCTCGGCCATTGCCAATCCGGTGGATGCGGGCGGCGGCACCGATCCGCGCGCCGAGTACTACGGCCGGTGCGGCGAGGCGATCCTCGCCGACCCGAACATCGACGCGCTGATGCTGACCGGCTTCTTCGGCGGTTACGCGCGCCGCTATGGCGACAGCGTCGCCGAGATGGAGTTCAAGGTCGCACGCGATCTGGCCGACCTGATGCGCCGCCACGGCAAGGCCGTGGTCGTGCAGTCGCACTACGCCGACCACCGGACCCCGGCACTGGATGTCCTGCGCAAGGCCGGCGTGCCGTTCTATCGCCACATCGAGGTCGCCGCGCAGTGCCTCGCCTCGCTCGCCGACTACTCCGATGCGAAGCGGCGG
>CANGUQ010000280.1 GCA_947456915.1 Betaproteobacteria bacterium | reverse complement strand
GGTGTCGCCGCCGATCAGGCAGCCGGTGCGGGCGGCGAGTCCGAGCTGCGCGATCAGCGGCACCGCGAACCGCTCGGCCTTGTTGGTGACGATGCCCCAGGCGAGCGCGCGTGCTTCCAGCGCGTCGAGCAGCGCGTGCATGCCGTCGAACAGTCGCGACTCGCGCACGAGGTTGTCTTCGTAGATCTGGAGGAAGCGGTCGCGCAGGGGGAGGAACTCGGGGTCCCCGGGGCGCAGATCGAGACCGGCCTCGAGCATGCCGCGTGCGCCGTGCGACACGTGCGAGCGCAGCTGCTCGATCGGCACGGGCGCGAGACCGCGTTCGCCGCGCAGGCAGTTCAGGGCGTAGCCCAGATCGGGTGCGGTATCTGCGAGCGTGCCGTCCAGATCGAACAGCACGCCCTCGATCGGTTCGCGCGCGCCGCTCACAGCGGCTTCCTCGCGTGCACGATGTAGTTGACGCTCGCGTCGTGACCGAGTCGGTAGACCCGGGTGAACGGGTTGTAGGTCATGCCGGTCACCTCGGCAGGCTCGAGCCCGGCGCTGCGGCACATGCGCGCGAGCTCCGCCGGAGTGATGAACTTCGCGTATTCGTGCGTGCCCCTGGGCAGCAGCTTCAGCACGTATTCGGCGCCGATGATGGCGAACAGGAACGACTTCGGGTTGCGGTTGATCGTCGAGAAGAACAGGTGCGCACCGGGCCGCGCGAGTGCGGCGCAGGCGGCGACGGTGCGCGCGGGGTCGGGCACGTGCTCGAGCATCTCCATGCAGGTGACGACGTCGTAGCTGGCCGGGGCCTGTACCGCCAGGTCTTCCGCCGATATCTCGCGGTAGTCGACCTGCAGGCCGCTCTCGAGCAGGTGCAGCTTCGCCACGCCGAGCGGCTTCTCGCCCAGGTCGATGCCGGTCACCTGCGCGCCGCGCTCGGCCATCGACTCGGCGAGGATGCCGCCGCCGCAGCCCACGTCGAGCACGTGCTTGCCGGCGAGTTGTGCGCGCGCGTCGATGTGTTCGAGGCGCAGCGGGTTGATCTCGTGCAGCGGCTTGAACTCGCTGTTCGGATCCCACCAGCGATGCGCGAGTTCGTTGAATTTGGCGAGTTCGGCGGGATCGGAATTGACGGTGGCAGTCGAAGGGGCGGCGGACATCGGGGAGCCTTTGCGTGGCCCGCGCTGGCGGGACGGGTGATGCGGTGGCGGGGTTGGGGATGTGGGGGCGGCAGACGCTGCGGCAAGCAGGCGGGAAACGACGGGGCGGTGCGGCGGGGTGATGTGTGCAGGCGCTGAGCGGACGGCCGTCGCACGTCGAACAAGCGGCGATCGGGCGGGGTGGCCGACCTGCGCAGCGTTCGCAGCGCCCCCTCAGCGCGCGATGCGCTCGCGCCAGTCCGCGGCGCGTGCGGTCAGTTCGTCGCTGTCCACCCGCACGAGACGCCGCTGATCGAGGCGGCGTTCGCCCGCCACCCAGACGTCGCTCACCTGTTCGCGTCCCGCGGCGTACGCGAGGTGCGACACCGGATCGTGACAGGGTTGCAGCTCGGGTACGCTGAAGTCCACGGCGATGATATCGGCCCACTTGCCCGGTTCGAGGCTGCCGATGGCACTGTCCAGCCCGATCGCGCGTGCGCCGCCGAGCGTGGCCATCTCCAGCGCCTCGAACGCAGGCACGGCCTCGGCCGAGCCGCTGACACCCTTGGCGAGCAGCGCGGCGAGGCGCAGCTCCGCGAACAGGTCGAGACGGTTGTTGCTCGCGGCGCTGTCGGTGCCGATGCCGACGTTCACGTGCGCCTCGCGCAGACGCGCGATCGGCGCGAAGCCGCTGGCGAGCTTGAGGTTGGACGTCGGGCAGTGCGCGACGTGCGCGCCGCCGCGGGTGAGGGTGTCGATGTCGTGTTCGTTCAGGTGCACGGCGTGCACGGCGATGGTGTCGGCCCCGATCAGCCCCAGCCGGTCGAGCCGGGCGATCGGGCGCACGCCGTGGTCGCGCTCGCTGTCGCTGATCTCCTGCGCAGTCTCGTGCAGGTGGACGTGGATCGGCGTCTCCAGTTGCCGCGCGTAGGTGCGCACCTTGACGAAGGTGTCGTCGCTGACCGTGTACGGGGCATGCGGTGCGAAGCAGAACGACAGCAGTGGCTCGCCGCGCAGCCGATCGCGCATCGCCATCCCCTTGTTCAGGTAGTCCTGCGGGTCGGCCGCGTAGGCGGTGGGAAACTCGAGGACGATCATGCCCAGGCTCGCACGCATCCCGGAGGTCAGCGCGGCCTGCGCGGTCGCCTCGGGGAAGAAGTACATGTCGTTGAAGCAGGTGATGCCTCCACGCAGCATCTCGGCGCAGGCGAGCAGCGTGCCGTCGGCGACGAACTGCGGCGACACGTGCGCCGCCTCTGCCGGCCAGATGTGCTCCTGCAGCCAGCGCATCAGTGGCAGGTCATCGGCGAGCCCGCGCATCAGTGTCATCGCCGCGTGCGTGTGCAGGTTGACCAGCCCGGGCATCAGCAGGTGGCCGCGGCGATCGATCCGTTCGCCCACATCGAGCAGCAGCGTCTCGGCGGTCGGGCGTACTGCGCTGATGCGCCCCTTCGATACCAGCACGGTGTGGTCATGCAGCACGGTACCTGCCGGGCGCATCGGCAGTACCCACCCTGCGTCGATGGCGAGATCGATCATGGTCGTGTCCGGTAGCCCAAAAGAAAAAGCCCTGCACCGGGGTGCAGGGCTTTGACGGGGTGCAGCCGATTTACATCTTCGCGGCCGGCTTGTCGGCGGCCGGTTTCGGTGCCGGCTTCGGACGGGTGCCGGTCACTTCGACGGTGGTGCGACGGTTCGGGGCGAGGCAGTCGATGAGCTGCTTGCGCTTCATCTTGGCATCGCAGAACTTGGTCACGTTGACCGGCTGACGGTCGGCAACCCCTTCCCAGAAGATCAGCTTCGGATCAAGGCCACCGGAGTTGATCAGGAAGTCGCGCACGACCTGAGCCCGCGACTCGGACAGCTTCTTGTTGTACGCCTTGCTGCCGATCTTGTCGGTGTGACCGGTGACGATCACCACGTTCATCGTGACCGGGCCCTTCTTCAGTTCGCCGAACAGTTCGTTCAGTGCGGCGCGACCGTCGGCGGTGAGATCCGACTTGGCGAATTCGAACGGCACGTCGACGCGCTGCTCGAACGGCATTGTCGCAGGCTTGGCAGGCTTCTTCGCCTCGGCCTTCTTCGGCTCTTCCTTCTTCGGGGGCGGCGGGGCGACGACCGGCGCGGCCGGCTTGGCCGGAGCCGCAGCGGGGGCGGCCGGTGCTGCCTTGCGCGGCAGCAGGTCCGGATCGCACTGCTCGGTGGCCTGCGCCGGCGTCCAGTTGGACGTGCGCACGCACACGCCGTATGACGCGGCGCGCACGGCGTTGCCGGCTCCGTCGATCAGGTAAGCGCCCCGGTCTGTCTGGGCCATGGCGGCACCGGCAGTCATCATCACTGCCGCGGCGCCGAGCTGCAGGCCGCTGAGGATTCGATGCTTATTCAACTCACTGTGCTTCACGACTTCCTCCTTGTTCTTTCGAGGCGAAGTATTTCGGGAGACGGGGGGTTCAACCACATTGCCTGACCGACCCACTGTCGAAGTGTCGCGGCTCGACGACAGATCCGGCAACAGAATTCAACGGCAGAAGTGTAGCACGCGGACCGGCGCCGATTGACGCCCTGAAACGGCCCGAGGCCTCGATGCAGCCGCGAAAGCTGCCGAATTGTAGGGAAAAATGTCGCGTCCATGCAACACAAGAGACAGTCAACGCGGGAGGCTCTGCCCGCACGCGCGCGGACGGCCCGGCGGGACGGGTACGGCGGTTGCCGCGGCAGCGAGGCGGGTGGCGGGATCCGGCCGCCGGGGCCGCCGTTGCCGTGGACAGGCGCGACGGAGGCGGGTGGTAGAATCAACGGCTTTGCCAAGTGCCCGTTCGCCCCGTTGCGCTGCGCTGCCGCGTATCCCGAAGGCGTCCTTTCGCAGCACGCCGCCGCGTTCCGGCCGCGCCCCGTGTGACACGCCCGTAACCGATGGATCAATTCGCCAAGGAAACCGTACCGGTCAGTCTCGAAGAGGAGATGCGCCGGTCGTATCTCGACTACGCGATGAGCGTGATCGTCGGGCGCGCGCTGCCCGACGTGCGCGACGGACTCAAGCCGGTGCACCGGCGCGTGCTGTTCGCGATGCACGAGCTGTCCAACGACTGGAACAGGCCCTACAAGAAGTCCGCGCGCATCGTCGGCGACGTGATCGGCAAGTACCACCCGCACGGCGACTCGGCGGTGTACGACACGATCGTGCGCATGGCGCAGCCGTTCTCGCTGCGCTATCCGCTGATCGACGGGCAGGGCAACTTCGGTTCGGTGGACGGCGACAACGCCGCCGCGATGCGCTACACCGAGATCCGGATGTCGCGCATCGCACACGAACTGCTCGCCGACATCGACAAGGAGACGGTCGACTACGGCCCGAACTACGACGGCTCGGAGCAGGAACCGCTGATCCTGCCGGCGAAGGTGCCGAACCTGCTGGTGAACGGCTCCTCGGGCATCGCCGTGGGCATGGCCACCAACATCCCGCCGCACAACCTGCGCGAGGTGGTCAACGCCTGCCTCGCGCTGCTGGCTGATCCTGCGATCGACATCGAGGGACTGATGCAGCACCTGCCGGCGCCCGACTTTCCCACCGGCGGCATCCTGCACGGGGTGTCGGGCATCCGCGAGGCCTACCGCACCGGTCGCGGGCGCGTGGTGATCCGCGGCCGCACGCACTTCGAGGACATCGACCGCGGCCTGCGCCAGGCGATCGTGATCGACGAGCTGCCGTATCAGGTGAACAAGGCACATCTGCTCTCGCGCATCGGCGAACTGGTGCGCGAGAAGAAGCTCGAGGGCATCTCCGAGATCCGCGACGAGTCGGACAAGAGCGGCATGCGCGCGGTGATCGAGCTCAAGCGGGGCGAAGTGGCCGAGGTGGTGCTGAACAAGCTGTACAAGGAGACGCAGCTGCAGGACAGCTTCGGCGTGAACATGGTCGCGCTGATGGACGGCCAGCCCCGGCTGCTGAACATCCGGCAGATGCTCGACGCCTTCCTGCGCCACCGCCGCGAAGTGGTCGTACGGCGCACCGTGTACGACCTCAAGCGCGCGCGCGAGCGCGGCCATGTGCTCGAGGGCCTGGCCGTGGCGATGTCCAACATCGACGAGGTGATCGCCCTGATCAAGGCTGCGGCATCGCCGGCCGAGGCGCGTGCCTCGCTCATGGGACGCGCCTGGCGCTCCCCGGTGGTCGAGGAGATGCTCAACCGCGCCATGCAGGGCTCCGGCGCCGGCACCGCGATATCGCGTCCGGACGGGCTCGATGCCGCCTTCGGCTTGCAGGCCCAGGGCTACCGGCTGTCGGAAGTGCAGGCGCAGGCCATCCTCGACATGCGCTTGCAGCGGCTGACCGCGCTCGAGCAGGACAAGATCACCGGCGAGTACCACGAGGTGATGGCGCGCATTGCCGATCTTCTCGACATCCTGGCGCGGCCGGAGCGGGTCACCAGGATCATCTCCGACGAACTGACCGCGATCCGCGACCAGTTCGGCGACGACCGGCGCAGCGAGATC
>CANGUQ010000279.1 GCA_947456915.1 Betaproteobacteria bacterium | reverse complement strand
GGCTGCGGCGCGCGCGCGCGGGACACTGCCAGGATCCGCCCCGGCATCGCGGGTGCCCCGCCGACAGCACGCTCGCGCGACCGGATGATAGTCGCATTCCCCGGCGAAGCGCCGATCCGCCCCCCGGACCAGCGCCGATTGCACGGCCCCTTCCGCAGCAAGGCGTGCACGCCGCGCGCGGGCCGCGGGTACGCGCGCCCGCGTCGTCGACTTCGCGGCAGCGGCTGCGGCGCAACCGATGCACCTCGCTGCGCAAGACTACTTGCCCGTCGGCTCTCCCGCCCGGCTGGTCAGGAACTGGCCGATCAGGTCTTCCAGCACGACCGCCTTCTGCGTCTTGGTGATGCGATCGCCATCGGCGAGCAGCTTGTCGTCGCCGCCGGGCGCGAGCCCGATGTACTGCTCGCCGAGCAGCCCGGCGGTATAGATGCTGGCGAAGGTGTCCTTCGGGAACTTGCCGAACCGCCGGTCGATCTTCATCGCCACGACGGCGTTGAAGCTGTCCGGGTCGTAATCGATCGACACCACGCGGCCGACCACCACCCCGGCGCTCTTCACTGCCGCCTTGGGCTTCAGCCCGCCGATGTTCTCGAACTGCGCGGTGAGCGTGTAGGTCGGACCGGCGCGCACCAGGTCTCCGGCGTTGCCGACCTTCAGGGCGAGGATCAGCAGGGCAACCATGCCGCCGACCACGAAGATGCCGACCCAGACGTCGAGCGTCGAGCGTTCCATCAGACCCCCCGGAACATGAGCGAAGTGAGGATGTAATCGAGAAACAGGATGGTGAGGGCCGAGGTGACGACGGTGCGCGTGGTGGCGCCGGAGACGCCTTCGGCCGTCGGCGGCGCGTCGTAGCCCTCGAACACCGCGATCCAGGAAATGGCGATGCCGAAGGCGATGCTCTTGAGCATGCCGTTGACCACGTCCTCGCGGAAATCGACCGAGTTCTGCATCTGCGACCAGAACGAGCCTTCGTCCACCCCCAGCAGCACCACCCCGACCAGGTAGCCGCCGTAGATGCCCATGGCGGTGAACATCGCGGTGAGGATCGGAGTGGAGATCACGCCCGCCCAGAAGCGCGGGCCGACGACGCGGGCGATCGGGTCGACCGCCATCATCTCCATTGCGCGCAACTGCTCGGTCGCCTTCATCAGACCGATCTCGGCGGTCACCGCCGAGCCGGCGCGGCTGGCGAACAGCAGCGCCGTGATCACCGGCCCGAGTTCGCGCAGCAGAGACAGCGCGACCAGCACGCCCAGCGCCGCCTCCGAGCCGTACGTCTTGAGCGTCTGGTAACCCTGCAGCCCGAGGACCATGCCGACGAACAGGCCGGAGACCAGGATGATCACCAGCGACAGCACGCCGGAGAAGTAGATCTCGCGCACCACCAGCCGCGGCCGGCTCAGGCTGGTGCCGGACTTCGCCAGCGTCAGGCCGAGAAAGCGCGTCGCGTAGCCCAGACGCAGGAAAGCGTCGATCGCGGTGCGACCGACGCCGCGGATGGTCAGCCAGCCCTTGTCAACCACGCGTCTGCAGCCCCAGTTCGGCCCCGTAGTCGGCGCTCGGGTAGTGAAACGGCACGGCACCGTCCATCTCGCCGTGAAAGAACTGGCGCGCGTACGGATGCTCGGAAGCGAGCATCTCCTGCGGTGTGCCGTGACTGACCACCTGCCCTTCGGCGAGCAGATAGCAGTAATCGAGGATGCGCATCGATTCGCGCACGTCGTGGGTGACCACGATCGAGGTCGCGCCCAGCGCGTCGTTGAGCGTGCGGATCAGGTTGCTGATCACCCCGAGCGAGATCGGATCGAGACCGGTGAACGGCTCGTCGTACATGATCAGGTCGGGATCCAGCGCGACCGCGCGCGCGAGGGCGACGCGCCGCGCCATGCCGCCGGAGAGCTCGTTGGGCATCAGCCGGGCCGCGCCGCGCAACCCCACCGCGTGCAGCTTCATCAGTACCAGATCGCGCACGATCGGCTCGGGCAACGCCGTGCGCTCGCGCATCGGGAAGGCGACGTTGTCGAACACCGACAGGTCGGTGAACAGCGCGCCGAACTGGAACAGCATGCCCATCTTCCGGCGCAGGCGGTACAGGCCGTCGCGATCGAGATCGTTCACGCGCTCGCCGGCCACCTGCACCGTGCCCGAGGTCGGCTTCAGCGCCCCGCCGATCAGGCGCAGCAGCGTGGTCTTGCCACAGCCGCTGCCACCCATGATCGACACCACCTTGCCCCGCGGGACTCGCAGATCCATGCCCTTGAGGATCTGGCGCCGGCCATAGCCGAAGTTCAGGCTGGAGATCTCGACGAAGTTGTCCTGTGCCACGCGCGCGGGAGAAGTGAAAACCGTTATTCTACCTGCTGGTTCCCTGCGTTGACAGCGCAGCCCTGCGTCGAGACCGCGACGGCGGCGGGCGACTGCGCCAGGACGATCGGTTATGGCTGTTCCGGCGATCGAGTTCGTGGAGGTATCGAGAAGCTTCGGCGAGCAGTTCGCGGCCGAGCGGGTGAGCTTCTCGGTGGCCGAAGGGGAGTGCGTGGCGCTCATCGGGGTGAACGGCGCGGGCAAGACCACGCTGCTGCGCTGCGCCCTCGACTACTGCCGACCCGACGGCGGCGCCGTGCGCATTCATGGCGTCGACAGCAGGCAACCGCGCGCCCGCAGCCGGCTCGCGTGGCTGCCCGAGCGGTTCGCCGCGCCGTACTACCTGACCGGGCGCGACTACCTGCGGCTGGCGAGCGAGTTGCGCGGGCAGCGGCTCGACGCCGAGGCTGCCGCTGCGCAACTGGCCGCGCTCGACTTCGACGTCGCCGCCCTTGCGCGGCCGGCTCGAACCTACAGCAAGGGCATGAACCAGAAACTGGGGCTGGCCGCCTGCCTGCTCGCGCAGCGCGCACTGACCGTGCTCGACGAGCCGACCAGCGGGCTCGATCCGCGCGCGCGCGCGCTGGTGCGCGCCGCGCTGGCACAGGTGCGTGCCGCAGGGCGCACACTGGTGTTCAGTTCGCACTCGCTTGCAGAGGTCGCAGCGCTGGCCGATCGTGTTCTGGTCATGCACCGGGCACGACTCGTGTTCGACGGTACCCCGGCGCAGTTCGCCCGGCACTGGGCTGCGCCCGAAGCGGCCGCCGTGCCCTCGGCCGTGCCATGTGCCGCGCCCGCGTCCGGCGAATTCGCGCTCGAGCAGGCGTTTTTGCGTTGCATCGGCGCCACGACTGCGTGAGACGATAGCCGAAGTCGTGACCCCGCCAGACCCCGCACCTGCACATGCCCGCCGCCGAATCCCGTCCCGAGCTGCTGATCGTCGATGACGACCCGCTGATCACCGACACGCTCGCCTTCGCGCTGGGCACCGACTATCAGGTGCTGGTCGCCGCTTCGCGCGCGCAGGTGCACAGCCTGCTGCGGCAGATCGGCCATGCACCGCCGCTCGCACTGATCGATCTCGGGCTGCCGCCCTCGCCGCACCGTCCCGACGAAGGCTTCAGGCTGATCGGTGAACTCATCTCCAGCGCGCCGGACATGAAGATCGTCGTGCTCTCGGGACAGAACGACGAGACCCACGGTCGGCACGCCCGCGCAATCGGCGCGATGGAGTTCGTGGCCAAGCCCTGCCCGCCCGAGCGCCTGCGCGCACTGCTCGCCGAAGTCGGCCGCATCCCGACCGTCGCAGACGCGGCGGCGGTTGCCGGAGAGGACGCGATCGTGGGCAGCAGTCCGCCGATCGAACGGCTGCGGCTGCAGATCGCGCAGTACGCGCCCTCCCCGTTCCCCGTGCTGATCGAGGGCGAGTCCGGCAGCGGCAAGGAGCTGGTCGCAGGCGCGCTGCACCGGCAGAGCGGACGCGGTGCGCGGCCGCTGGTCGCGCTCAACTGCGCTGCGATCGCCCCGACGCTCGTCGAACCGACGCTGTTCGGTTACGCCAGAGGAGCGTTCACCGGAGCGACCACCGCACGCGCCGGCTATTTCGAGGACGCGCACGACTCGACGCTGTTCCTCGACGAGATCGGCGAGCTGCCGCTGGAACTGCAGGCGAAGCTGCTGCGCGTTCTGGAGAACGGCGAGTTCCAGCGCGTGGGCGAGACCACGACCCGGCGCTCCAGTGCGCGCGTGATCGCGGCGACCAACCGCGACCTGCGCCGGGCACTGCGCAGCGGCAGCTTTCGCGGCGATCTCTACCACCGCCTGTCGGTGTTCACGATCATGATGCCCCCGGTGCGCGAGCTGGAAGGAGACCGGCTGGTGCTGCTCCACCACTTCCAGCAGCGTCACGCTGCCGGCGGCGAGCCCTTCGAACTCGATGCCGAGAGCAGGACCCTGTGGATGCAGTACGCGTTCCCGGGCAACGTGCGCGAGCTGCGCAACGTCGTGATTCGCCTGTGCACCAAGTACCCGGGGCAGACGGTGGGTCCGGCGCAGCTCCTCGCCGAACTGGACATCGACAACGGACTGGCCCCCGGTGACGATCCGCCCGCGACGTTCGCCACCGAAGATGCCGCCGCTGCAGTCGCGGCCGCGAAGCGCCATCTCGAGCAGGAGCGCGGCATCGATCTGGACCGTCTGCTCGGGCAGTGGGAGCAGCACTACATCGACGCCGCGCTGTTCCTCAGCCACGGCAATCTCGCGCAGGCTGCGCGACTGCTCGGCCTGCAGCGGACCACGCTGTACAGCCGGTTGCAGGCGCGCGAGCGCGACGGAGGCAGCCGCTGATGTATCTCGAGTTCTTCGGTCTGCGCGAGGCACCGTTTCGCATCACGCCCAACACGGGATTCTTCTTCGCCGGCGGCAACCGCGGCGCGGTCCTCGACGCACTGCTGTACGCGATCAGTCAGGGCGAGGGCATCGTCAAGGTCACTGGCGAGGTCGGCAGCGGCAAGACGATGCTGTGCCGGATGCTGCAGGCGCGCCTGCCGCCCGAGGTGATCGGCGTGTATCTGGCCAATCCGAGCGTGTCGGCCGACGAGGTCCTGCAGGCGATCGCGCACGAGCTGGAGCTCGCGCTGCCCGCCGGCGCCGGCCACCTCGAAGCGATGCAGCACCTCACCGCGTTCCTGCTCGGTTGCCACTCGCTGGGCCGGCAGGTCGTGCTGTTCATCGAGGAATCGCAGAGCATGCCGACGGAGACGCTCGAGGAGATCAGGCTGCTGTCGAACCTCGAGACCGACCGCCACAAGCTGCTGCAGATCGTGCTGTTCGGACAGCCTGAACTCGACGCGCTGCTGCGTCGCCCGGAAATGCGCCAGTTGCGCGAGCGCATCACGCACAGCTTCACGCTCGGTCCGCTGTCGCCGGCAGACATCGGCGAGTACCTCAACTTCCGCCTGCGCGCAGCCGGCTATCGGGGACCGGATCTGTTCGGGCCGCGAGTGACGGCGCGCATCGGCCGGGTCTCCGCCGGCCTGACACGGCGGGTCAACCTGCTCGCCGACAAGGCGCTGCTGGCGGCGTATGCCGAGGGGACGCACGTGGTGGCGCTGCGGCACGTCGAGGCGGCCATTCGCGACAGCGAGTTCGCCCAGGACGCCGCTGGCGGCCGCGGCGGCGGACGCCGTCTCGGGCTCGCGCTGGCGGCGCTCGCGGCGATCGGCGTCAGCGCACTGATCGCGTGGCAGGCTGGGCGCTACAGCGCCGCC
>CANGUQ010000278.1 GCA_947456915.1 Betaproteobacteria bacterium | reverse complement strand
TGGGCCGCGGATCGGGCGTCGATGCGTGCCCGTGCAGCGCATCGGCGCGAGCCTCGGGCGGGCTCGCGGCAGCCGTGCGCGAGGCAGCGGGGGCGTTTGAAAGTACTATTCGTGCAGGCGTACATCGGCGCCCGGCCGAAATGGTTCGAACTGGTGGCGGCGGGCAAGATGGAAGAAGCGGCCGAATGGCGAGCCAAGACCACCACCGTCACCGGTGGCGCGACGGTGAAGGGCCTGACCAGCCTGATGGACCTTCAGGTGAAGGACGCCACCGCGAAATCGAAGACGCTGGTCGAAGGGCTGCTGAAGCCGGTGTGGATCATCGCTGCACTGCTTGCGGTGGCGATGACCGTAGGTATCGTCATGGTCGTTCTGATCACCCGTTCGATCCTGGGTCCTCTGTCGCGCGCCAATGCGATGATGGACAACATCGCCAGCGGCGAAGGCGATCTGACCCGCCGCCTCGAACAGGGCGGCCGCGACGAACTCGGCGCGCTCAGTGGATCGTTCCACCGGTTCATGGACACGTTGCAGCCGCTGGTCGCACAGATCAAGAGCGACGCCGGATCGGTGGGCGAGGCTGCGGCGCGGGTCGCCTCGGCGGCCAGCGATGTCAGCAGCAGCGCGCGCGAGCAGAGCGAAGCCGGTGCGGCAACCGCCGCTTCGGTCGAACAGGTGACGGTGTCGATCGGCCAGGTCGCCGACTCGACGCGGGAAACCGCAGCGATCACCGAGCAGGCCTCGACGCTGGCCCGCGATGGTCGCAGTCGTGCCGACACCACGTCACAGGAGATTCTCGCGGCTGAACGCTCGATCAACGACTCGGCCGTGCAGATCGAACAGTTGAGCCAGCGCTCTGACCAGATCAGCAGCATCGTGCAGGTAATCCGCGAGATCGCCGAGCAGACGAACCTGCTCGCGCTCAATGCGGCCATCGAAGCCGCACGTGCCGGCGAACAGGGCCGCGGCTTCGCGGTGGTGGCCGACGAGGTACGCAAGCTCGCCGAGCGCACCAGCGCCTCCACCGTCGAGATCGGCAGCACGATTCAGGCGATCCAGACCGAAGTCCGGTCGGCGGTCGAGCAGCTCGGCACCAGTCGTGAAGCCGTCCAGCGCAGCGTGCGAATGACCACGGAAACCGCCGAAGCGCTGGGTCAGATCAACGACGGTGCGCAATCGACCAGCGCCCGGGTGGCCGACATCGCGGCCGCGGCCGGCGAGCAGCGTATCGCCAGCCAGGATATCGCGCGCAACATCGAGCGCATTGCCCAGATGGCCGAGCAGTCGACCACCACCATCGCCGGCGCGGAGTCGGACGCGCGGCGGCTGGCTGAACTGGCCGATACGCTGCGCGGCCGGGTCGGCGCGTTCAAGGTCTGAGCAGACGCGGGTTGGCGGGCGCGCGGGTGCATCGCACGCTGATCAGTACCTGCCCGTGCCGGGCGCACCAGGAAAAAGCCCCACCGAAGTGGGGCTTTTTCATCCAGGGTGACCGGTCAACCGCGAGCGCGCGGGTCGCTCGGTGTCGCTGTGCCCGATATGCCGCCTTCGTTCAGCTGCGACGGCGTTGCAATGCGCCGAGCAGACCGAGGCCCGACAGCAGCAGCCAGGCGGCTGCGGGCAACGGGACCACGGTTGTGCCGGGCACCGTGATTGCCACGTTGTCGAGGGCGCTTTGGACGTTCTGGCCAGGGACAGCAGCCTGCGTCTCGAATGACAGCAGCATCGAGCCCGCCGTGGCGGTGAAGTTCAGGGTGAACGGATCCCAGATCCGGTTGGCAATCAGCGCGCCCGCCTGATCGTTGAGCGGGAAGGTCAGACGGCCGGCAGGGGCAGTCCCGATGCTGTGAGTGAAGGTCTGCGTGGTCGAGCCGATTGAGACGATCGCGCCGTTGGGCCCTCCGCAGATGTTACCGATCTGCCCACAGCCGACACCGTTGAGCCCCAGCCAAAACGACAGTTGGTAGGTACTGCCGATGGTGAACCCGGTGACCGTCTGCTGCAACTTCGCGCCGGGCAGCACGTCGCTGTATCCAGTGAGGTCGATGCTGTTCGCGCCAAACGGCGTAAAGACGTCAAAGATATTCGAGTTGCCGATGATGGAGACGCTGGTACTGTCTCCGACGACCGACCAGCCCATTATGGCTGTACTTCCAGGGTTGATCTGCAGCGCACCTTGACCATTCAACGGTCCAGTGAACGATTCGAAGCTGCCATTGGTGACCGATTGCGCGAAGGCCCCGTTCATCGCTGTGGCCAGCGCACAACCCAAGGCGACGCGTGCCAGATGTTTCTTGATCATGTGGGTCTCCGATTCGATTGCGACGTGAATGGTTGAATGCCGTTGAGGTACGGGGTTGCAACGCGCATCACAATGTCATTCGGCATACAGTACGCCCGGCGGATGAACATTTCCAGCCACGACACCAGCCGGCGTTAGTCCGTTCGGACTAATCCTGACGGTCGCAGCGCGTGAAAACGACGGGCGGCACGCACTCAGTAGCCGCGCGCGGGTTCGACCTCATGTTCCGGGCGCAGCCCCTGCCGTACCCGCGCCAGGTTGGCGACGATCTGCGCGGCGGCAGTGCGCGGAATACCGACCGACGCCAGATGCGGCGTGATCAGCACCTGCGGGCAGTCCCATAGCGGATGAGACTGCGGCAATGGTTCTTCACGAAACACATCGAGCGTCGCTTCGGCGATATGCCCCGACCGCAGCGCGGCGACCAGCGCGTCTTCATCGACGGTGCGGCCGCGACCCGCATTGACGAACTTCGCACCCTGCGGCAACTGCGCGAAGCGTTCCGCGGTCATCAGGTTCTCGGTCTCGGCGGTCAGCGGCAGCAGCATCACGCAGATCTCGCTGCGTGCGAGGAAGGTCGGCAACTGCTCCATGCCGTGGAAGGTCTCGACGCCGGCGAGCGACTTCGCCGAGCGCGACCAGCCGAGCACGCGGAATCCCTGGCGGGCGAACTCTGCCGCCGCCATTGCGCCGAGCTGTCCCAGACCCATCATGCCGACGGTGCATTCGCGGGTCTCGCGCGGATGCACATAGGCCCAGCGCCGTTCGGCGCGCGCGCGCTCGAACGTGCTGAGCTCGCGGAAGTGGCGCAGCACACAGGTGAGCAGGTACTGGCTCATCATCCGCCCCATCTCCGGGTCGGAGATGCGGGTGATCGGAATGCCCGGTGGCGCATGCCGCGTTCACCACGGTAGATCTCTCGAGCACGTTCAATGCCGGATTCGTCAGTTCCTCATTCATCAACGCTGACACGTTGCCTACGGGCGCGCAGACCTACCTGGGCGTGCCTTTCCAGATCGCGCCCAGTCGCTCGGTCACTGGTGCGCCAGTGGACAACATCTGGTACAGCGCGCTCGGCAGCGGCGCCAATCCGCAGGTCCTCAGCATTACCGGTCTCAACATCACGAACGCGGTCGGCGGCTTCACCCTGATGGGCACTGGGTGGGGCAGCACCAATCCCCAGTTCGCACCGACCGTGACTTTCACGTTTGGCAACGGTTCGACCGTATCGAAAACGCTGATCGGCGGCACGGACATCCGTGACTACAATTTCAACCCGGCCTTCACCACCAGCCTGTTCAGCGCGACCACGCAGGAAGTGGTCAACAATACCGGCACGATCGGTGCCGCTGCTGGCCAGCATTACGACTGGCAGTCTTACGCATTTGGCGCGTCTGCCGGCCAGACACTGGTCGGCTTCTCGATCAGCGATCCAGGTGCGACCAACGTTTCGCGCTCATTCATCTCAGCGTTGACCATCGAGACCGGGGTGCCTACCTCGGTGGTTCCGCTGCCGGCCGCAGGCTGGCTGCTGCTCTCCGGGCTGGGCCTGATCGGTGCGCTGCAGAAGAAGCGCCGCTAGCAGTCAGCGTCTCTTTGCACCCTCACAAGGCCGCCCGCATGGGCGGCTTTTTGATGTCTGCCACGGTGCTGGGCGAGTTCCAGCCCCTGGCTTGCCTCGCGCCGTTTCGGCTCGATCGCGCCAAGGGTAGCGCGTCGCGCTAGGCCGCCCTCCTGAATCCCGGTTTCGCGGCCTGCCGCATCGCGCAGTGCTACCCTTCAGCTTCGGCAGACAGTGACATTCGCCGTTGGGCCGAATGATCCTTGTTCACACTTGAAGCAGTGCGTCGATCGGAGTGTTCTGCGATGCGCGTGAGCCTTGAAGCGCTTGATGCGCTGGAACCGCTGGCCCGGAAGTACATCTGGTGGAAAACGCCGGACGAAGCCCTGGCCATGCCTGAGCGGGTCATCGCACAGGTCATGAACATCGGCGACTACGCCGATGTGCAGGCGCTGGCAGCGTTGGTCGGAGATGAGATGCTGTGCGAGGTGTTGAAACACGCCGAGGCCGGCCAGTTCAACGAACGCTCATGGGCCTACTGGCACTATCGCCTCGGATTGTCCAGCGTCGATCGCGTGCCTCCGCTGCCCGTGCGCAGGCTCGCGTGACGGGCAATTTCACACCCCGAATGGATGTGCTGCCGCTTGCGCAGCAGCGCCTGTGGCCCGAACTGCGCAGGGCGTCCGAGATCGGGTTCGTGCTCTACGGCGGGACGGCGCTCGCGCTGAGGCTCGGGCATCGTGCTTCGGTCGACTTCGACTTCTTTTCGGAGGGTCCGCTCGACCGCGCAGCGCTCAATTCAGCGCTTCCGTTCCTGTCGCAAGCCACGACGCTGCAGGACCAGGTCGACACGTGGGTTGTATCGGTACCTGATAGCGTGACCCCAGCCGATACCGTCAAACTGTCGTTCTTCGGCGCGATCTCTTTCGGGCGTGTAGGTGTGCCCGACTGCACCGAAGACGGAGTGCTGCAGGTGGCGTCTCTCGACGATCTGATGGCGACGAAGGTCAAGGTCGTTCTGCAGCGCGCCGAGGCCAAGGACTATCGCGACATCGCCGCGATGGTCGAGGCGGGCGTGAGTCTGTCCTCCGGACTGGCATCGGCCCGCCTGCTGTTCGGAACCAGCTTTCAGCCGAGCGAGAGCCTGAAGGCGCTGACGTACTTCAACGATGGCGACCTGCACACGCTGACCGCCGCCGAAAAGCGCATTCTCGTCGAAGCAGTGACGGCGGTGGGTGATCTGCCCCAGGCGACACTCAAGTCGAAACGCCTGGCGGCAACCCCATGACATGAAGCGCAGATGCACGTCGCGTTTGCGCAGTGCTGCTAATCTCCGACCCATGTCACTCGTCTTCTACAGCAATGTCGACAGCTCGGCCGGATGGGGCGAGGCCGTGCAGGCTGCCGATCCCGCGCTCGCCTTCCATGTGTGGCCCGACTGCGGTCCATTCGATCAGGTCGAAGCCGTGCTCGCATGGCGCGCGCCGCCCGGCTTCTATCGGCAGTTCCCGAACCTCAAGCTGATCATCAACCTGGGCGCCGGTGTCGACAACATCGTGCGCGACCAGACGCTGCCACCGGGCATTCCGATCACCCGCATCTCCGACCCGGAGATGGGGCGGATGATGAGCCAGTACCTGCTCACCTGTGTGCTGCGCCACTTCCGCGAGTTCAGCACGTTCGAGCGCGCGCGCGCCGAACGGCGCTGGGCCTATGTGCATCCGCGCGAGACCCGCGAATGCACCGTCGGCATGATGGGTCTGGGACAGCTCGGCGCAAT
>CANGUQ010000277.1 GCA_947456915.1 Betaproteobacteria bacterium | reverse complement strand
GGCAGCGCCAGACACCGGCATGCACGACCGGCAACGAAGACCGCCGCGCGGCCGCACGACCCGCCGGATGCGTCTCGCCGCGCGCGGATCGTTGCCCCTGAGGGCAGAGGCCGCGGCGCCGCCGGCGAAGCGAGCGCAGCAGATCGCGATCACTTCCGTACCGTCCAGCCCGGCGAACGAGCACGCGGGTCCGGTGCCGCGAATATCCCGATACCCGCAGCCGTGGCACGACGAACGCGCAGTCCCGGGCGCAGGCGCGCGCGCATGCCGTCGTTCACCGGCCTCGCGCACGCAACCGCGGCGAACCGGTCAGTGCCCCGGACCGCGGCCGCTGACCGGCCACAGCGTCTCTACCCGTGCGTTGCGCACACCGACGAACCAGTCGTGCAGGTTCACCGTCGGGTCGCAGTGCCCGGGAATCAGCCGGATCCTGTCGCCCACGGCGAGCGCGACCTCGGGTCGACCGAGGCGGATCACCCCGTGCTCGTCCGATGCGCTCACGTATTCGGCCCCGTCGATCCCCACCACCGTCGGGTAGCCCGAATCCGACGACGACGCCTTGTGGCCGACGTCGCACACCGCACGCCCGGGAACCGGCCGGCTCATCACGGTAGCGAGCAGGAACAGGCTGTGCTCGAAGGTGCTGAACGCACCGCCGTCGCCGGCACGATTGCGTGCGTAGTCTGCGTCCATGAAGACGTAGGAGCCCGCCTGCAGTTCGGTGTAGACCGCGCTGCCGCCCTCCAGTTCGAATGTTCCGGTTCCCGCGCCGGTGATGCACGGCACGGGCAGACCGAGCGCCTCGATGCAGCGTCGCGACTGCGCCGCCTTCTCCACTGCCGACACGATCGCCGCGCGGCGTTCGGCGTCGCTGCGCAGATGCTGCGCCGAGCCATGATAGGCGTGCAGGCCGGCGAAGCGCAGCCCCGGCAGGCCGGCCACGCGCTGCGCCAGGCTCGCCGCAGCCTCCCCCGGCGGCACGCCGCAGCGTCCGCCGCCGACGTCGATCTCGACGAACACGTCGATCGTGCTGCCGGCTGCGCGCATCGCCGCCGAGAGCGCATCGGCACCCTCGGGGTGATCGACGCACACCGCGAGCTTCGCCCGCCCCGCCAGCGCGGCGAGCCGTTCGAGCTTGCCCCGACCGATTACCTCGTTGCTCACGAACACGTCGCCGATCCCGGCATCGACCATCGCCTGCGCCTCGGCCACCTTCTGCACGCACACGCCCACCGCACCGGCGGCGATCTGCAGGCGGGCGATGTCAGGCGACTTGTGCGTCTTCGCGTGCGGCCGCAGCCGGACCGCGCCGCCGAATGCCGCCACCTTCTGCGCCATCGTGCGCAGGTTGCGCTCGAGCGCGTCCAGATCGATCAGCAGCGCCGGGGTGTCGATCTCGTCGATGCCGTCGCCGATGCGTGCCGGCGGCGGATTCACCGCCGGATGGCCGATCGCCGCCGGGCTCGCGGCGGAAACGATTTCAACGGGGCTGGCTGGATTCATGCGTATGCTCCGCAATCAGGAGTCGATCCGGCGTGGCATGGCATCGCGCAACGCCGCCGGCAACGGTGCAGCACCATCGGCGTACACCACCGCCGGCCGGCTGCGCGGCAGGCGGAAAGCGGCGCGCGCGTCCGGCGCAGGCTGCATGACCGCGCTCACGCGAGCGGGGCGATCGCCAGATCACCGGCGAGCCGGGCGAGGATATCGAGCAGCGGCGCCGGCAGCGTGATGCCCTCGCGCAGCTGCGTCTCGCGCCGGCGGTGGCTGCCCTCGCCCGGGACCTGGATGCGATCCACACCGGGCAGGCGCTTCGCCGACCGCATCTCGCGCACCACGCGATCGACGTCGCGACCGATGACCTGCGGATCGCCGAAGGCTGCCGGGTTGACCGCGATCACGCACTGGCCGGTGTTGGTCACGCTCCGGTAGTCGGCGTTGAAGTCGACCACGTCGCGGCCGATCGCCGCGCCGTTCAGACTGCCCGCGAACAGCCCGATCATCAGTGCCAGGCCATAACCCTTGTGCCCGCCGATCGGCATCAGGAAGCCTTCGTTCGAGCGCTTCGGGTCCAGCAGGGGCTTGCCGTCGTAGCCCATCATCCAGCCCTCCGGCATCGACTCGCCGCGCTGCGCCCGCGCCTTGATCTTGCCGTAGGAAGCCACCGTGGTCGCCATGTCGAGCACGACCGGGGGCTCCTCGCACGCCGGCACCGCGATCGCCAGCGGATTGGTGGACAGCAGCATCTCCATGCCGCCCCACGGCGGCAGGTGATTGGCGCTGCCGACCGCACCATAGATGCCGATCATGCCGTGCGCGAGCGGCATGCGCGCGTAGACTGCGCCGGCGCCGGCGTGATTGCCGTGGTGCAGACCGACCCAGGCCACGCCCGCCTCGCGCGCCTTGGCGATCGCGATCTGTGCGGCACGCTGGACCACCAGATGGCCCATGGCATTGTCGCCGTCGAGCACGGCGGTGGCCGCCGTTTCACGCTCGATGCGGATGTCCGGCCTGAGGTTGAAGCCACCCTCGCGCGCACGACGGATGTACTGCGGCAGCCGGAAGATGCCGTGCGCGTCCGAGCCCAGCAGGTCGGCCTCGATCATCAGCGTTGCCGTCGTGCGCGCGTCGGCCTCGGGCATGCCGACCGCGACATAGCTCCGGGTGATGAACTCGATCAGGCGATCGACGGTGAAGGTGCGCGCAGCGGGCTGCGCCGTGCCAGCAGAAGACGTGCTCAATTGACCGCTCCCCGGTCGGTTGTCGCGAAGAGCCGTGAGGTTACCGCAGCCGCCCGCGTCGCAGCACCGTTCAGGTCGCACGCGCCGCCCACCTGCCTGCACCGCATCTGCCGGACCGGCCGGCGATCCGCGCCGGAGCGGCCCGCAACGCTCGCACCGCCGCGGGTCGGCCACCACCCTGACCACGCGGTAAACGCCGCGACCGCAGCCCGGGCGGATGTCCCGCCGCGCGCGGACGTATCATCGGCTGATGACGAAACCTGCACCCGACCCGACATCGGCCGCCGCAGTCGCGCCTGCACGGTCCGCTGCGAGCACGGGCGGCGGCTCGCGCCGCGCGCTCACGCTGCTGATCAACGCCGGGCACCTGATCGACCACCTGATGCTGCTGATCTTCGCGACAGCCGTGTCGTCGATCGCACGCGACTTCGGCTTCTCGCGCTGGGAAGATCTGATGCCGTACACGATCGGGGCGTTCGTGACCTTCGGCCTGTGTTCGCTGCCGGCCGGCCGGCTCGGCGATCTGTGGGGCCGACGGCCGATGATGCTGGTGTTCTTCTTCGGCGTTGGTCTCTCCACTGCTCTCGCCGGGCTCGCGCACAGCGCCATGCAGCTGGCAGCGGCGCTCACGCTGATGGGCGTGTTCGCCGCGATCTATCACCCGGTCGGTATCCCGATGCTCGTGCGCGATGCGAAGAACGCGGGCATCACGATCGGCATCAACGGTCTGTGGGGCAATCTCGGCATTGCCGTGGCGGCGGTGTCCACCGGGCTGCTCGTGCAGTACTTCGGCTGGCGTGCGGCGTTCATCGTCCCCGGCGCGCTGTCGATCGCCTGCGGCATCGCGTTCGCGCTGCTCGTGCCCTTCGAGAACACTTCGCCCGCGATGCGCAAGACGGCAAGGCCGGTCGTCGTGCCGAAGAAGCAGCTGGTGCAGGTGGTGGCGCTGATGACCGGCACTGCGATCTTCGGCACCATCGTGTTCAACTTCACCACCAACGGCAATCTCGAACTGCTGCGCGAGCGCCTGTCGTGGCTCGGCAACCAGCCGGCGATCCTCGGCGCGCTGCTCGCGATCGTGTACGTGATCGCCTCGCTCGCTCAGCTCGCCGTAGGCAGCCTGCTCGATCGGTTCAACGTGCGCCAGGTGATGGCTCCGGTGGTCGCGCTGCAGGTGCCCCTGTTCCTGCTGGCGGCGAACACCGACGGCTGGATGTTCTACGCCGTGCTCACCGCCCTGATGGTGTTCGTGTTCGGCGCGATCCCGTTCACCGACACGATGGTCGTGCGCTTCGTCGACGACCGCATGCGCTCGCGGGTCACCGGCACGCGCTTCTTCGTTGCCTTCGGCGTGAGCTCCGCCGTGGTCGGACTGCTCGGCCCGGCGGTGAAGGCGGCCGGCTTCAGCACGATGCTGTACGTGATGGCCGCCGTCGCCTGCTGCACGACCGCGTTCGCGCTGATGCTGCCGGACGATCCGAAACCCGTCGAGCCGGCAGCCACCGCCGCCGGCTGACCCATCGTTCCGGACCGCGCCCGACGACGCGAGCCGGCGCCTCGTCGCAGGTGCGCCGACGGCCGCAGCGACCGGTCGGCGCCGTCAGCGCGCCGTGGCGCTATCGCTGTCGCGCGACACGCTGTGCGCGCCCTGCGCGAAGGCGACGGGGTCCCAGCCGCCACCGAGCGACTTGTACAGCCCCACGGTCGTGGCGAGCAGTGCCCGCTGCGCCTCGTTCTCGGCGATCTGGGCGGCGAGCAGTTCGCTCTGCGCGTCGATCACCTCGAAGTAGGCGGCGAGTCCGGCCTTGAAGCGCTGCTCCGAAAGTGTTGCCGCCCGGCCCAGCACCTGTACCTGCTCGCGCAGGATCGCCCGCAGCCGCGCCTGCTGTGCGCGCGCGATCAGGGCATCGGACACCTCGCGAAACGCGTTCTCGGCGGCGCGCTGGTATCGGATCAGTGCCTGCCGCTCGCGCGCTTCCTGCGCCTGCACCAGAAACTTGTTGCGCGAGGCGTCGATGATCGGCTGCAGCACGCCGGCGCCCAGCGAACGGGTGAACGCACCGCCGGTGAGCAGATCGCTCAGCGCGCGGCTCTGCAGCCCGAGCGTGGCGGTCAGTGACAGCGCCGGCAGCAAGGCCGCCTGCTGAGCGTCGGTGCGAAACGATGCTGCCTCGAGGTCCTGCTGCGCGGCGAGCAGATCCGGACGGCGCTCCAGCAGCGCCGAGGGCAGTCCGGCCGGCACCTCGGGCGCCGCCGGCAGGCGAGCGTTCGCCGGCACCAGCATGTCGGCGTCGCCGGGCTGGGCTCCGACGAGGATCGCCAGCCGGTTCTCCAGCAGCGCGAGCTGCTGCTCGAGCTGCGGGATGCGCGCCTGGACGCCGAGCTGTGCACCGCGGGCGCGGCTCACCTCGACTGCCGAAGCGCGCCCGCTGTCGAAGCGCCGCTGCGTGAGGTCGGCGAACTCGCTGCGCGCGAGGAGCGTACTGCGCGTCAGTGCGAGCTGCTGCCGGCTCGACAGGATGTCGAAGTAGCTCTGCGCGACATCGCCGATCAGCGTGATCGCCACCGCCTCGCGCGCGTAGCGCGAGGCGAGAAAGTCGGCGCGTACCGCCGCTTCGAGGCTCTTCAGCCGTCCCCAGAAGTCGATCTCGTAAGAGGCGCTGACGGTTGCGCCGTACAGCTGGATGTCGCGATTGCCTCCGGAGGGGATCTGGAAGCGATAGTTCTGCGGCAGGTACTCGCGCGACGCATCCGCGCCGGCGAACAGTCGCGGGAACTCCGCGTACTGCGCCGGCCCGATCAGCGCGCGCGTCTCCTCGATGCGTGCCACTGCGAGCTGAATGTCGCGGTTGCGATCCAGCGCAAGCCGGATCAGCCGCACCAGCGCCGCGTCGCTGTAGGTCTCCCACCACGGAATGTCGGCGCCG
>CANGUQ010000276.1 GCA_947456915.1 Betaproteobacteria bacterium | reverse complement strand
GGCTTCCAGCCGCTCGCGGCACTGCTCGAGTGCCGCGGCGGACAGCGGCGGCGGCGACTGCGGCTGCAGCAGCGCATGCAGCGCTGCCGCCGCATCACCGAGCGTGCCCGACACCCAGATGTCGTCGCCGGGCTGCGCGGCGTCGCGGCGCAGCGCCTGGCCGACCGGCACCTCGCCGAGGATGGTCACCCCCAGCGTCAGCGGCCCGCGCGTGGTATCGCCGCCGATCAGGTCGGTGCGATGCGCCTGTGCGAGGGCGCGAAAACCGGCGGAGAATTCGCCCAGCCAGCGCGCGTCGATCCCCGGCAGCGACAGCGTCAGCGTCGCCCAGCGCGGCGTTGCGCCCATCGCCGCCAGATCGGACAGGTTGACCGCGAGCGTCTTGTGCCCGAGCCGGCGTGCATCGGTGTCGGGCAGGAAGTGGGTGCCGCTCACCAGCAGGTCGGTGGACACCGCGAGCTGCATCCCGGGCGCCACCCGGACCAGCGCGGCGTCGTCGCCCACACCCAGGTCGGCGCCCCGCGCCGGCCAGTCGAACCAGCGTGCGATCAGGTCGAACTCTGCGCTCATCGGCGCTGGCCCGGCCCGCCGCCCGGAATCAGCCGGCGTTGCTGCGCGAGGACTCTGCCGCCTGGCCGTCGCCGGCCGGCTGCGCGCCGGAGGACGCCGACTGGAGATAGATCTTCTGCAGGTAGCTGCCCATCGCGTAGTCGACCACGCCGGTGGCGAACATCAGCCCGCCGATCACCAGCGCGGTGAAGCCGCCGTCGCCGAACAGCCCGCGGCCGATCATCCACAGGCCGAGTGCGACGAAGAAGATCGCCGCGACGTAGAACAGGTAGATGCGGATCTTCAGCGAGCCGATCGAACTCATCCTGCGGGGCCTCCTGCCTCTGCTCGTCGTTCAGTCGTCGGAAGGCAGCGCCGAAGCGGCCGGCGCCGGCGCGGTCGGTGTGCCGCGCCGGCTGCGCGGCTGGCCGGCCCCTTCGTCGGCGCGCACGGTGGCAGCGAGCTTGTCCAGCACGCCGTTGACGTACTTGTGGCCGTCGGTGCCGCCGAAACGCTTGGCCAGTTCCACTGCCTCGTTGATCACCACCCGGTACGGCGCACCGTACGGTGAATCCGGTGCCGTGCGCAACTCGAATGCCGCCGCCAGCAGCACTGCACGCTCGACCGGGCTCAGGCCTTTGATCGGCCGATCGAGAAAAGGTTGCATCCACTCCGACAGCGATTCGCTGTCGGCGATCGCGCCGCCCACCAGGTGATCGACGAAACCTGCATCGGCCCGCTCGAACTCGTCCTGTTCGCGCAGCTGGCGGCGCACTTCCTCGGCTGGCGCTCCGGCGAGCAGCCACTGGTAGAGGCCCTGCACTGCGAACTCGCGCGCGCGCCGCCGTGCGCTGCGGGGACGCTGCGGCGTATCCGGCACAGGCGTGGCGCCGGGCACGGTCGCGCCGGCGGGCAGTTCAGCGGGCGGCATCGTCGATGCTGCGCAGCAGGTTCGCCATCTCGACCGCGGCACGGGCGCAGTCGCGCCCCTTGTCGACCGCGCGCACCTGCGCCTGCTCGTCGGTGTTGGTGGTCAGGATGCCGTTGGCCACCGGTACGC
The DNA here is from genome assembly GCA_947456915.1 of Betaproteobacteria bacterium. GTDB lineage: Bacteria > Pseudomonadota > Gammaproteobacteria > Burkholderiales > CAIKXV01 > CAIKXV01. Next base: position 4,075 of record CANGUQ010000276.1, on the reverse strand, counting down.
CGGTATCCAGCGCAACACTGGAGATGCCCGCGCACGATTCGTTCGACACCACCTCGAAGTGATAGGTCTCGCCGCGGATCACCGCGCCCAGCGCGATCAGCGCATCGAAACGCCGCGTCTGCGCGAGTTTCTGCAGCACCAGCGGGATCTCCAGCGCTCCCGGTACCGAGCACTGCACGATCTGCGCCGCGCTCACGCCCAGCCGCTCCAGTTCGGAGAGGCAGGCTTCACGCTCGGCGGTCCCGATCTCCGGATTGAAGCGCGCACACACGATACCCACGCGCAGACCGGCCCCCGCGAGCACCGGTTCGAACTGATTGCAGGCGAGCGTTCGCGGCACGGTCATCGCGCGGTCTCCTTGGCCGGGTGGGTGGCAGCGCTCGCCGCCGGGCGGTCGATCGGACCCTCGGGCAACAGGTAGCCGGTCACCTCGAGATCGAAACCGGTCATGCTCGGCATGCGCCGCGGCTGCGCGAGCACGCGCATGCGGGTGATGCCCAGCTGGCGGATGATCTGGGCGCCGATGCCGTAATCGCGCAGATCCATCCGTCCGCGCCGCGGCGGCAGTCGCGCGGCGGAGGCGCGCTCGAGCAGCTGGTCGGCGCTCTCCGGCCGGTGCAGCAGCACGATCACGCCGCAGCCGGCCTTCACTACCGCCTGCATCGCCGCGTGCACGTTCCACGAGTGCGAGGCGCTGCCGGCGTCGATCAGGTCGATCAGCGAAATCGGCTCGTGCACGCGTACCAGCACCTCGTCGCCGGTGCGCGGTGTGCCGTACACGAGTGCAAGATGGGTGGCCGTGGCGAGCTTGTCGCGAAACGTCACCAGCCTGAACGTACCGTACGGCGTCTGCACGTCGCGCTCGGCCGCGCGCTCGATCAGCGATTCGGTGCGGCTGCGGTAGTGGATCATGTCCGCAATCGTGCCGACCTTGAGTCCGTGCAACTGCGCGAACTCGAGCAGGTCGGGCAGCCGCGCCATCGTGCCGTCGTCCTTCAGGATCTCGCAGATCACGGAGGCCGGCGTGAGACCGGCCATCTGCGCGAGATCGCAGCCCGCCTCGGTGTGGCCGGCGCGCACCAGCACGCCGCCCGGCTGCGCGCGCAGCGGAAAGATGTGCCCGGGCTGCACGATGTCGGCCGGGCCGGCGTCGGGACGAACCGCGGTGCGCACCGTGTGTGCCCGGTCGTGCGCCGAGATGCCGGTGGTGACGCCCTCGGCTGCCTCGATCGACAGCGTGAAGTTGGTGCCCATCGGCGAGCGGTTGTCGCGCACCATCAGCGGCAGCGCGAGCTGCCGGCAGCGCTCTTCGGTGAGGGTCAGGCAGATCAGCCCGCGGCCGTGCTTGGCCATGAAGTTGATGGCCTCCGGCGTGACGAACTCGGCCGCCATCACCAGATCGCCTTCGTTCTCGCGATCTTCCTCGTCCACCAGCACGACCATGCGGCCGGCGCGGATCTCGGCAACGATTTCAGGGGTGGGGCTGATCGGCATCGGGGTGTGGACTCGGCACGCCGCGTACCCGAACGGCAGCGGTCAAGCCCTCGATTATCGCCCGGAAACGCCCGCCGGAGCGCGCCCGGCGCACTGGACAGGGCGGAAGGCGGCGCTCAGCGCCCGGCGCGCAGCATCCGCTCGAGATAGCGCGCGAGCAGATCGACCTCGAGATTGACCCGGTCACCGACGCGCTGGGCTTCGAGATTGGTCATCGCCATCGTGTGCGGGATGATGTTGACGGCGAATTCGGTACGCCCCGGTGCGCCGGCCGCCGCGCCCGGATGATCGGTCACTTCGTTCACCGTCAGGCTGATGCCGTTGACCGTGATCGACCCCTTCGGCGCCAGATAGTGGCCGAGGCCGGCCGGGGTCTCGATCACCAGCTTCCAGCTCTCGCCGACCTGCGCCAGCTCGCGGATCGTGCCGACGCCGTCGACGTGGCCGCTCACCAGGTGCCCGCCGAGCCGGTCCGACAGGCGCAACGCCTTCTCCAGATTCACGCGCCGGCCGAGATCGAACCCGGCGGTGCGCGCGATCGACTCGAGCGACACGTCGAAGCCGGCGCCTTCGCCGCGCATCTCGACCACGGTGAGGCAGCACCCGTCGACCGCGATGCTGTCGCCGAGCGCGACGTCGTCGAGCCCGAGCAGCCCGGTATCGATGGTGATGCGGCAGCCGCCGGCGAGCGGCGCGCGCTCGACGATCGCACCCACCGCCGCGACGATTCCAGTGAACATCAGCCCTGCTCCTTGTGGTTGCCGGCACCAGCGGTGCGCGGCGCGAACGGTCCCGGCACGCGCGCCACGTGTGCGCGCAGACGCACATCGTCACCGATCTGCGCGACTTCGGTGAAGCGCAGCAGAGCGCGTGCCGCCAGCGCGTCGATCGCCGGCAGGTCGAACATGCCGATGCCGCGCTCGCCGATGACGCTGGGCGCGATGTAGGCGATCACCTCGTCGACGCAGCCCTCGCGCAGCAGCGACCCGTTGAGCCGCGCGCCGGTCTCGACCAGCACCTCGTTGATCTCGCGGCGTGCGAGTTCGTGCAGCATCGCCGGCAGGTCGACCTTGCCTTGCGCGTTGGGCAGCACGACCACTTCGGCGCCGCGCGCGGCGAGTGCTGCGCGCGCCTCGGCCCGCTCGCGCGCGCAGAACACCAGGGCGCGCCCGCCGGCGAGCAGGCGCATGCCCGGGGCGAGTTCCAGCCCCGAGTCGATCACCACCGGCAGCGGCTGGCGCGGCGTGTCCAGCGCGCGCACGGTCAGTTGCGGATCGTCCTCGCGCACCGTGCCGATGCCGGTGAGCACCGCGCACGACTGTGCACGCCAGCGGTGCGCATCGGCGCGCGCCATCTCGCCGGTGATCCACTGGCTCAGGCGATTGGCGAGCGCCGTGCGCCCGTCCAGGCTCGCGGCCACCTTGAGCCGTACCCAGGGCCGGCCGCGCGTCACGCGCGAAACGAATCCGCGATTGAGTTCCAGGGCGGGTTCACGCATCAGACCGAGCGCCACCTCGACACCGGCCGCCCGCAGCCGCTCCAGTCCGCCCCCGGCCTGCGGATTCGGATCGGCCAGCGCCGCCACCACCCGCTTCACGCCCGCGGCGAGCAGTGCGTCCACGCACGGCGGCGTGCGCCCGAAGTGATTGCACGGCTCGAGCGTGACGTAGGCGGTCGCCCCCCGCGCGCGCGGCCCTGCGGCAGCGAGCGCGTTCACTTCCGCGTGCGGCTGACCGGCGCGCGCATGGAAACCCTCGCCCACCACCTCGCCGTCGCGCACGAGCACGCAGCCCACGCGTGGATTGGGCGTCGCGGTGAACAGGCCGCGTGCGGCGAGTTCGAGCGCGCGCGCCATCGCCGCACGGTCGGCTGCGTCGAAGCCGCAGTCGCCCGTGTCGTCGACCCGCGCGCGCGCGACCGTATCGAGCCACGCGCGGTCGGCGATGCCCGCGGGTTCGCCGCCGGCACTGCCCGCAGCAGCCGAAGCCTGCGGTGTGCTGCTCATGGCGCGCGCCGCTTTCGTGCCGGCGTGTGCTGGACTTCCTTGATCGCGTCGCGAAAGTCGTCAACGTCCTTGAAGTCGCGATACACCGAGGCGAAGCGGATGTAGCCGACCTTGTCGAGCTTCCTGAGTTCCTGCATCACGAGTTCGCCGACCTTGCGCGAATCGACCTCGCGCTCGGACATCGAGCGCAGCCTCTGCGAGATGCGGTCCACGGCCGCGTCGACGTACTCGGTGGGCACCGGACGCTTGTGCAGCGCGCGCTCGAAGCCCACGCGCAGCTTGTCCTCGTCGTACTCCTCGCGGATGCCGCTGCCCTTGATGATGTGCGGCATGCGCAGTTCGAACTTCTCGAACGTGGTGAAGCGCTTGTCGCAGGCGAGGCAGGCGCGCCGGCGGCGGATGATCCGGCCGTCCTCGCTCTCGCGCGAGTCGACGACCTTGGTGTCGCTGGCCTTCGGGCACGGGCACTTCATCGCCCTGCTCCACCCGCGATACCTGCGCATGCCGCGCGCGTCGATCCGCCGACGCGGCGGGCCGCGATCGTCAACGCGTCCAGTGCGCGGCGGTCACGGCGCG
>CANGUQ010000275.1 GCA_947456915.1 Betaproteobacteria bacterium | reverse complement strand
GCCGGTGCCGCCGGCGCCGGAGGCACGGGCGACCCGCGACGTTGTTCGAGGGCCTGCGGGAGCGTATATTAGGCGCCCTTGTTGCGGGGCACAAACCCGCGCGCGAGCCGCGCGTGCGCACGGGGCCGCTGCCCACCGGCGCTGTCCGCCCACCTCCGCCAGCTGCGCTGGCCAGACCTAGGAGCATTCCAGCATGAACGACCCGATCGTCATCGTCGGCGCCGCCCGTACTCCGATGGGCGGCTTCCAGGGCGACTTCAAGGACGTCACCGCCGCCACCCTTGGCGCCGCGGCGATCAAGGCTGCGGTCGAGCGCGCGGGCGTGAAGCCCGACGAGGTCGACGAAGTGATCATGGGCAACGTGCTGATGTCGGGCCAGGGCCAGGCCCCGGCGCGGCAGGCCGCGCTGGCCGCCGGGCTGCCGATGGCCACGCACTGCACGACGATCAACAAGATGTGCGGCTCGGGCATGCAGGCGATGATGTTCGCGCGCGACCAGTTGCTCGCCGGTTCGGTCAAGGTGATGGTTGCCGGCGGGATGGAGAGCATGACCAACGCGCCCTACCTGATTCCCAAGGCGCGCGGCGGCATGCGGCTGGGCCACGGCGAGATCAAGGACGCGATGTTCCTCGACGGGCTGGAAGATGCCTACGACAAGGGCAAGCTGATGGGCGTGTTCGCCGAGGACACCGCCGCGAAGTACCAGTTCTCGCGCGAGGCGCAGGACCGCTTCGCCATCCAGTCGACCACGCGCGCCCAGGCGGCGATCCAGGGTGGTGCGTTCGATGCCGAAATCACCCCGATCACGCTGAAGAGCGCCAAGGGCGAGGTGGTGGTGAAGATCGACGAGCAGCCGCTGAAGGCGAAGATCGACAAGATCCCGTCGCTCAAGCCTGCCTTCAGGAAGGACGGCACGGTAACCCCGGCCAACTCCAGCTCGATCTCCGACGGCGCGGCGGCGCTGGTGATGATGCGCAGGTCGGAGGCCGAGAAGCGCGGCTTGAAGCCGCTGGCGACCATCGTCGCGCAGACCAGCTATTCGCACGAGCCGCAGTGGTTCACGACGGCCCCGGTCGGTGCGATGCAGCGCCTGTTCGCGGCCACCGGCTGGACGGTCGATCAGGTCGACCTGTTCGAAGTGAACGAGGCGTTCGCCGTGGTGACGATGGCGGCGATCCACGACCTGAACCTGCCCGAGGACAAGGTCAACGTCAACGGTGGCGCCTGCGCGCTCGGACATCCGATCGGCGCTTCCGGCGCGCGCATCGTGGTCACGCTGCTCAACGCGCTGCACAAGCGCGGTGGCAAGCGCGGCATGGCGACCCTGTGCATCGGCGGCGGCGAAGCGGTCGCGATGGCGCTCGAGGTGCACTGAGCCCCGCCGCCTGCGCCACGCCCGAACCATGACTGACGTACCGGTCCGCTCGCCGATCGAGTTCTACTTCGACTTCTCTTCGCCCTACGGCTACTTTGCGGCGCATCGCATCGGTGCGCTCGCGCGTGCTGCAGGGCGCGAGGTGAACTGGCATCCGATACTGCTCGGGCTGGTGTTCGAAGTGAGCGGCGGCAAGCCGTTGCCGTCGATTCCGCTGAAGGGCGACTACGCGCGCATCGACGTGCCGCGTACCGCCCGCTTCCACGGTATCGCCTACCGGCAGCCGAGCCGCTTTCCGGTGAGCGGGCAGGCCCCGTGCCGCGCCTACTACTGGCTCGCGCAGCGCGATCGCGCGCTGGCGAGCCGGCTCGCTCTCGCGCTGCTCGACGCCTACTTCGCCGATGACCGGGACATCTCCAGCCCGCAGATCACCGCGGAAGTGGCCGCACGACTGGGCGTACCCCCGGCGGAACTGGCGGGTGCGCTGGCCGACCCGGCGGTGAAGGACCTGCCGCGTGCTGCAACGCAGCAGGCCATCGCCCGCGGCGTGTTCGGCTCGCCTTTCTTCATCGTCGATGGCGAGCCGTTCTGGGGTAATGACCGGATCGACCAGCTCGAACGCTGGCTGACGCAGGGCCCGTTCTGAGCGTCCCGAAGGGCTGACGGCCGCCGCAGCGGTTCCCTGCCTCGCGTCACTGTCTCGTACCGCTGTCCGGCCGCGATCTGCCGGCCGATGTCGTCCGGATTGCGTCGTTTCAGGGCTGTCGCGCCACGATGCCCATGTGCCACGCGGTGGCAACGTCGTTTCCTTCGACATCGGCGTGAATTCCGCATAGACTCCGCGCCCCTGAAGTGGCAAGGCGCACCGCCCTTGCCTCCTGCCCGTCAGTGCGTCGCGCGACCCGCCAGGGCGCGTGCCGCGCGGGCCCACGAAAGCAGCTACAGGAGGATGTCGAACATGAAGGTTCATGCAGCCCGATGGATCGCGCTCGCCGCCATGGCCTGCGCCGGCAGCGCAGCGGCCGCCGACTTTCCGACCCGGCCGATGACCGTGATCGTTCCGTTCGCGGCTGGCGGCCCGACCGACACGATGGCACGCCTGATGGCGCAGCAGTTCCAGGCGTTCTTCAAGCAGACCGTGCTGGTGGAGAACGCGCCGGGCGCCGGCGGCACGATCGGTGTCGACAAGGTGGTGCGCGCAGCACCCGATGGCCACACCATCCTGCTGATGCACATCGGCATTTCGACCGCGCCGGCGCTCTACAAGAAGCTGCCGTTCGACCCGGTCAAGGACCTCGAGCCGATCGGGCAGGTCGCCGACGTGCCGATGACGCTGGTTGCGCGCTCGACGCTGCCGGCGAGCAGCATGAAGGACCTGCTGCCGTTCCTGAAGGCCAACCGCGACAAGGTGACGCTCGCCAACGCCGGGCTCGGCGCAGCCTCGCACCTGTGCGGCCTGCTGTTCATGAGCACGGTGGGGATCGATCTGACGACCGTGCCGTACAAGGGCACGGGGCCGGCGATGAGCGATCTGGTCGGCGGACAGGTCGATCTGCTCTGCGATCAGACCACCAACACCGTGCAGCAGATCAAGTCCGGCAAGATCAAGGCGATCGGGGCGACCTCGCCGAAGCGCCTGTCGCAGCTGCCGGAGGTCCCCACGCTCGCCGAGCAGGGCCTGACCGGCTTCGACCTCGCGGTGTGGCACGGGCTGTACGCGCCGCGCGGCACACCGAAGGCGTCGCTCGATCGGCTCAATGCCGCGCTGCAGTCGGTGGTCAAGGATGCGGGCTTCCGCAGCCGCCTCGCCGAGTTCGGTGCCGAACCCGTCGCACTCGATCTGGCCACGCCGCAAGGCCTTCGCGGTCACCTGGTGAAGGAGATCGAGAAGTGGGGCCCGATCATCCGCAAGGCCGGCATCTACGCTGACTGAGCCCGGCCGGCGAGCGCGCAGCCGCTCGCCGCGAACGCAGGCGGGGGTGCGCGCCTCTGAGGCACAATGCGCATCCTCCGACCTGCGTGTCGAGTGCATTCCGGGAGCAACTCCGATGGCTGCAGTCCGCAAGAAATCGTCCGCCGGCAAGGCCGTGCGCAAGACCGCCAGCGCCCGTGCGGCAGCACCTGCGGCGCGCAGCACGCGTGCGAGGCCGACGGTCCGGCGCGCCCCCGAACAGGCGTTCCGACCGACGACGATCCAGGTCAACGTCGACCGTGACGGGATCGCCACCGTCACGCTCGACCGGCCGGACATCCACAACGCGTTCGACGACGTGATGGTGCGCGAGCTCACCGAGGCGCTGCGGCTGCTCGATGCCGAGGACACCGTGCGCGTGGTGATCCTCGCGGCCAACGGCAAGAGCTTCTCCTCCGGGGCTAACCTGAACTGGATGAAGCGCATGGCGGGCTACTCCGAAGCGCAGAACGTCGAGGACGCGCTCGGGCTGGCCGAACTGATGCACACGCTGTACACGCTGTCCAAGCCGACGATCGCGCGCGTGCACGGTCCGGCCTACGCCGGCGGGCTCGGTCTGGTTGCCTGCTGCGACATCGCGATCGCCACGCGCGAAGCGACGTTCTGTCTGTCGGAAGTCCGGCTGGGCCTGATTCCGGCGGTGATCACGCCATACGTGATTGCCGCCATCGGCGAGCGACAGGCGCGCCGCTACTTCCTCACCGCGGAGAAGTTCGACGCCCCCGAGGCGTTCCGCATCGGACTCATCCACGATCTGGTCGAGGAACACGAACTGGCGCCCACGCTCAACGCGATGGTGACGCTGCTGTACATGGGCGGGCCGAACGCGCTTGCTCGCTGCAAGGACTGGATCGCGACCGTGGCCGCGGGTTCTCTCGACCGCGATCTGGTCGCCGAGTCGGCGCGGCGCATCGCGCAGCTGCGGGCGAGCAGCGAGGGGCGCGAGGGTATCGCCGCCTTCCTCGAGAAACGCGACTCGCACTGGGTGGCCGCGGCGAGGCGGCGCGCGGGTGGCGGCACGCCGCCGCGCGCGCGCTAGGTCGGGAACGGGAAGCCGTGCCGTTGTCCGGCCGACCGCCGGCGGGTCTGCCTGCGCGCGTGCGCGTGGTCGAGGTGGGACCGCGCGACGGTCTGCAGAACGAGCCTGGCAAGATCGACACGGCCACTCGCGTCGCGCTGATCGAGCGGCTCGCCGCAGCGGGCCTGCGAATGATCGAGTCGGGCGCGTTCGTGTCGCCGAAGTGGGTGCCGCAGATGGCCGACACCGCCGAGGTGCTCGCCCGCGTGCGGCGCACGCCCGGAGTGCGCTACCCGGTGCTGGTGCCGAATCGGCAGGGCTTCGACGCTGCGCTGCAGGTGCAGCAGCAGCGCGGTGTGCCGATCGAGGAGATCGCGGTGTTCTCCGCGGCGAGCGAGACGTTCTCGCAGAAGAACACGCACTGCACGATCGCCGAGGGACTCGCCCGGTTCGCCGAAGTCGCACGTCTCGCGCTCGAGCAGGGCTGGCGCGTGCGCGGTTACGTGTCGGTCGCGTTCGGCTGCCCGTACGAAGGCGCGGTGGCCGTCGATCGTGTGCACACGGTCACGCGCGCGCTGCTCGACATGGGCTGCTACGAGGTGTCGATCGGCGACACCACCGGCGTGGCCACCGCCGGTGCGGTCCGCCGCGTCTACGAGCGGCTGTGCGCAACGATTCCGCCGCAGCAGCTGGCCGGCCACTTCCACGACACCTGGGGGCAGGCCACCGCCAACGCGCTGGCGATGCTCGAGTTCGGCGTGCCTGCGCTCGATGCTTCGGTGGCCGGGCTGGGCGGCTGCCCGTATTCGCCAGGCGCCACCGGCAACGTGGCCACCGAGGACATCGTGTATCTGCTGCACGGGCTGGGCATCGAGACCGGCATCGATCTCGACGCCCTGATCGATGCCGGCGCCTTCATCGGCGATGCACTCGGCCGACCCGGCGCCTCGCGGGTGGCGAACGCGCGGCGAGCTCAGCGCGCGCGCGAGCGCGAGCTCGCTGCACATCGCCCGGCGGGTACCGGGGCCTGGCGTGCCTGAGCGGCCGACCGTACCGCTTGCCGGTGCCCGTCCCGGCGATGACGAGCGCGTCGGGTCGCCGTGCATACGCGTGTGCCTGTACGATCCCCGACTCGGCGCCTGCAGCGGATGCCTGCGTACGCTGGACGAGATCGCGCAGTGGTCGCAGTTCTCGCCCGACGAGCAGCGTGCGGTGCTCGCTCGCATCGCGCGGGCGCGCAGCGCGGCCGCGGCCTGCTGAGCCAGGGTCGAGCTGGCTGGTCGCCGCCTGCCGCGCTGCGGCGTGCGTCGGTGTCTCCTGGCGCCG
>CANGUQ010000274.1 GCA_947456915.1 Betaproteobacteria bacterium | reverse complement strand
GCGCACGCGCGGCTGCGCGGCATCGATGCGACCGCCGCGCGCGCGCTGCCCGGCGTGCACGCGGTCATCACCGCCGCCGACATCGCGCAGGCCCTCGCTGGCGATGCCGGCGCGCCGGTACCGACCGTGCCGCTGCGCCTGCAGCCGCTGCCGCAGATGGAGCCCTACCGCCAGCCGGTGATCGCCCAGGACCGGATTCGCCACGTCGGCGAAGTGCTGGCGATCGTCGTCGCCGACACGCTGGCGATCGCCGAGGACGCACTCGAGTCGATCGAAGTCGACGCCGAGGCGCTGCCCCCGGTCGCCGACTGGCGGGCCTCGGCACAGGACAGCACGCTGCTGTTCGAAGGCACCGGCACCAACCGCGGCGTGACGTTCCATGCCACCCGCGGCGATATCGAACAGACGTTCGCCGCCGCCGCCCACGTGCAGCGGGAGCGCTTCGTCATGCAGCGCCAGGCGCCGGTGACGATGGAAACGCGCGGCGTCGTCGCCGGCTGGGATCCGGCCACGCGCCGCCTCACCGTGTACGGCGCGGCCAAGGTACCGTTCTTCAACCGCCACGCCAGCGCGTCGATGCTGGGCATGCGCGATGACGAGGTCGACTTCATCGAAGGCGACACCGGCGGCAGCTTCGGCGCGCGCGGCGAGTTCTACGTCGAGGACTTCCTGATCCCGTTCGCCGCACGCCACCTCGGCCGCTCGGTGAAGTGGATCTGCGACCGGCGCGAGGACCTGATGACGATGGCGCAGTCGCGCGAGTCCGAGGCCGAACTCGAGATGGCGTTCGCCGCCGACGGCACTATCCGCGGCGTGCGCGGTGAGGCGTGGTGCGATCTGGGCGCCTATCCGCGCACCAACGGACTGATCCAGCCGCGCAACATCCCGCAGTTCCTCACCGGCGCCTACCGCATCGAAGCGGTCGACATCCGCTCGCACGTGCAGTTCACCAACAAGGGGCCGCAGGGCACCTACCGGGCACCCGGGCGTTTCGAGACCAATCTGTTCTGCGAGCGACTGCTCGAGCGCGGCGCGCAGGCGATGGGACTCGACCCGATCGCGGTGCGCCGGCGCAACCTGCTGACCGATCGCGAGATGCCGTGGGCGTTCGCTTCGATCACGCCCTCGGCGCCCGCGTCCACCGGCCACTCCGAGGCCGACAGCGGCGACTACCGCTCGACCTTCGAGCGCTGCCTCGCGGAGTTCGACTGGACCGCACGCCGGGCACAGCCGGCGCAACTGCCCGACGGGCGCTGGCTCGGCATCGGCTGCGCCTGCTTCATCGAGGGCGGCGCGGCCGGGCCGCGCGAGAACGCGAAGATCGAGCTCGCCACCGACGGTCGCGTCACGCTGTACGTCGGATCGACCTCGGTCGGTCAGGGGCTGGAGACCGCGCTCGGCCAGATCGCCGCCGACGCGCTGGGCGTCCCGATGTCGCAACTGACGCTGCTGCACGGCTCGACCACCTATCTGGCCGAAGGCTTCGGCTCGTATCACTCGCGCTCGACGGTGATGGGCGGCTCGGCGATCATCGATGCCGCCGGCAAGTTCCGGCGCGCACTGTGCGCGGCAGCCGCCACCTACCTCGAGTGCCTGCCCGAGCAGGTCGAACTGCGCGGCACCGTCGCGCACTCGCCGCGCGGGCGCACCATCGGCTTCGCCGAACTGGCGCGCCACGAACGCGTGGTCGTGGAAGGCACGTTCAGCAATCACCACCACACCTACGCGTTCGGCACCGCGTGCGCGCAGGTGGCGGTCGATGCACGCACCGGCGCGGTCGAGATCCTCGACTACCTGATCGTCGAGGACGTCGGTCGCGCGGTCAATCCGCTGCTGCTGCACGGGCAGGTCATCGGCAGCACCGTGCAGGGCATCGGTGGCGTGTTCCTCGAGCAGATGATCTACGACGGCGAAGGGCAGATGCTGACCGGCACGCTCGCCGACTATCTGGTGCCCACCGCCGGGGACTATCCGCGGCTGCGCGCGATCACGCTGGAGAACTGGCCCTCGCCGATCAATCCGATCGGCGCCAAGGGCGCCGGCGAAGGCGGCACGATCGTGGTCGGCGCCGTGCTCACCAACGCGATCGCCGATGCGCTGAAGTCGTTCGGCGTGAATCCGACCACGCTGCCGCTGTCGCCGTCGCGGTTGTGGCAGATGATCGAGGACACACGCCGCACTGCGCCGGCCTGAGGCCCGGCCTGGGGTCGCGGCACCGGGGTGCGGTCGCCGGCAGCCTCTCCCGCGTGCGGCAGCAGGCCCCCGTCACGACCCGGCAGATGGGGCGTCCGGCGATGCCCCGATCGACAAGCCATCGCTTCACGACCACTCCTGCGAGGTCCGCATGAACGAAACCGTCCTCCCCTGCGGCCTGCGCCGCCGCCTGCTGATCGCTGCCGTCGCCGGCGCGGGCGCGCCCCTCGCGCTGCCCGCCCGCGCGCAATCGCCGAAGTTCCCGGTCAGGCCGGTACGCGTGATCGCCGCGTTCGCGCCCGGCGGCGCGCTCGACCTGAACGCGCGCATCGCCGCGCAGGCGATCCAGGAGCAGCTCGGACAGCCCGGCATCGTCGAGAACCGCGCCGGCGCGTCGGGTGTGATCGGCACCGAATTCGTGGCCCGCGCCACGCCCGACGGCTACACGCTGCTGCTGGGTGCGGCGGGCACCCACGGCATCAACCCGGTGCTGCAGAAGCTGCCCTACGATCCGGTGAAGGACTTCGCACCGGTGTCGCTGGTGTCCTCGGTGCCGCACGTGCTCGTCGTCCACCCGTCGCTACCGGTGAAGACGCTGCAGGAGTTCATCCGCTTCTCCAGGGCCAATCCCGGCCTCAACTACGCGTCCTCCGGCACCGGCACCATCCACCACCTCGCCGCCGAGATGCTGCGCGCGATGACCGGTGCACAGTACGTGCACGTGCCGTACAAGGGCGCCGGACCGGCGATGGCCGACGTGGTGGCTGGCCACGTGCCGTGGATGTCGATCGAGTTCGCACCGGCCGCGCCGATGATCAAGGCCGGCAAGCTGCGCGCGCTCGCGCTGGCCACGCCGAAGCGCGTGCCGGGCATCGAGCTGCCGTCGGCCGCCGAAGCCGGACTGCCCGGCTGGGAAGTCACCAACTGGTACGCGGTGTTCGCGCCGGCGGGTACACCGCCGGACGTGGTGGACACGCTGTCGAGGGCAATCGCGCGCGGCCTCAACTCGCCTGATGCGAAGGAGCGGCTGTCATCGCTGGGGGCGATCCCGATCGGCGGCTCGCCTGCGGAACTCGCCGCGCTGGTTCAGTCGGAGCTCGCGCGCTGGTCGAAGATCGTCAAGGCCGCGAACGTCAAGGTCGACTGAACCCGCAACGGCCGGGGGTCCGGCAACGCGTGGTCCGGCGCGTGCGGGCTCGACCGCACGGCGACCGGCGAATGCCCGGCGCAGCCGCTCGGCTACAATCACGCGCGTCAGTGCCGCGCGGCACCCAGCCGAGTCGCGCGACCGAACCGCCTGCCGGAGCTCTGCCGATGCCGACCCCCACTGTTCGCCAGCGCCTGCGCGCTCGCCTCACCTCCGGCCCGCTGATCGTCGCGCCGGGCATCTACGACGCCTACGGCGCGCGTCTCACCGAGATGGCGGGGTTCGAGGCGGTGTACATGACCGGCAACGGCGTGTCGGCGAGCCTGCTCGGCCGCGCCGACGTCGGCCTGATCGACCTCACGCTGTTCGCGCAGCACGCGCATCGCGCCGCAGCCGCCGTCGAGATTGCGCTGATCTGCGACGCCGACACCGGCTATGGCAACGCGGTGAACGTGCGGCGCACGGTGGAGGAGTTCGAAGCCGGCGGCGTCGCGGCGATCCACCTCGAGGACCAGGTGATGCCCAAGAAGTGCGGGCACATCCCCGGCGTGCGGCCCGTGGTGTCGCTGCTCGAGCACGCCCGCAAGATCGAGGCGGCCGTCGCTGCACGCCGCGACCCGGATTTCCTGATCATCGCGCGCACCGACGCCGCCGGCGCCGAGGGGCTCGATGCAGCGATCGCGCGCGTGATCGCCTATCGCAAGGCCGGCGCCGACGTGATCTTCGTCGAGACCAAGAACAGCCCCACGCTGCTCGACGACATGAAGCGGGTCACCGGCTCGGTGGATGCGCCGGCGCTGGTCAACGTGGAGGAAGGTGGCGCGCTCGGCCAGCTGACGACCGCACAGCTGGCGGAACTCGGCTTTCGCATCGCGATCTACCCGGGCCTCGGCCGCTACGCGGCAGGCTTCGGCATCCGTCACGCGCTCGACACCCTCAGGCGCGAGGGCAGCACGCGCGGCGCGCGCGATCGCATGCTGTCGTTCAAGGACTACAACGAAGCGCTCAAGCTCGACGAGATCGTCGAGTGGGAGCGCAGGTACCTGCCGCCGGCCGAATAGCCAGCCCCCTCGTCGCTGCCCGAACGCGCGGCCCGTCCCTGCGCGCGAGCGATTCGACCACTGCCACCGTCCACTGCCGGAGTCCGCTGCCATGCTCAACATCATGATGTCGTACAAGTTCGCCGAGGCGCACGCCGATCGCATCCAGTCGATCGCGCGCGCACACGGCCAGACGGTGAACGTGGTGCCTCTGGACACGAAGATCGTCTACCTGCCCGAGGCCGTCGCCTCGACCATCGACATCGCCTACCTGTCGCGCGACATCCGCTTCGGCTCGATGTCGCACGCCGGCCACTACGAGCCGGTGCCCGAGGCCTGCCCGCACTTTTTCGATCCGATCGCGAAATCGCCCGGCTTCAAGTGGCTGCAGATCCCCAGCGCCGGCATCGACCGGCCGATCTACGGCGAACTGATGGCGCGCGGCATCCGCGTGTCCACCGGCGCCGGAACGCACGCCGAGCCGATCGCGCAGACCACGATCGGTGCCATGCTGATGCTCTCGCGCGGCTTCATGAGCTGGCTGCCGGCCCAGCGCGCCCACAAGTGGGACGCACTGCGCGACGAGCGCGCGCCGAAGGACCTGCGCGGGCAGACGATGGTGATCGTCGGCGTGGGGTCGATCGGCGGTTACACCGCACCGATCGCCAGGGCGCTCGGACTGAAGGTGATCGGCGTGCGGCGCAGCCCGAAGCGCGCCGACGACGTGGTCGACGAGATCGTGCATCCGTCGAAACTCGACGACCTGCTGCCCGGGACCGACTGGCTGATGCTGTGCTGCCCGCTCACCGATGAGACGCGCGGCCTGATGGATGCGCGCCGCTTCGCGCTGATGCCGCGCGGTTCGCACCTGCTCAACGTCGCGCGCGGCCCGGTGGTGGTGGAGAAGGACCTGATCGCCGCGCTGCAGAGCGGACACCTCGGTGGCGCGTATCTCGACGTGTTCGAGCAGGAACCGCTCGACACCACCTCCCCGCTGTGGGACATGCCGAACGTCATCTGCACGCCTCACAACTCCTCCACCTCCGACGGCAACGACCGCCGCGCAGGCGAGATCTTCCTCGGCAACCTCGACCGCTACTTCAAGGGCGAACCGCTGGTGAACGAGGTGAAACCATGAGCCACCTGGCGAGGGGCCCCGTCCGCAGGACGGGGATCGCCAGTCAGGCGAATGGTTTCAGTCGCCGACAGCCCGTCGCATGCCCCGCAACTGCCGCAGCGGAGGCGACACCATGAGCCACCTGGCGAGGGGCCCCGTCCGCAGGACGGGGATCGCCAGTCAGGCGAATGGTTTCGGT
>CANGUQ010000273.1 GCA_947456915.1 Betaproteobacteria bacterium | reverse complement strand
GGCCTTGCGCAGTTCAACGCCGGCGAGCAGCGCGGCTACGAGGTGTTCCGCGACCCGCAGCGTGGCAACTGTGTCGCCTGCCACGCGATCGACGGCGGCGACGGACGACCGCCGCTGTTCACCGACTTCAGCAGCCACAACCTCGGACTGCCGCCGAACACGGCGAGCCCGTTCTACCGGATGCCGCCGCCGATCAATCCGTCGGGCGCCCGGTTCGTGGACCTCGGAGTCGCACGCGATCCCCGGCACGCCGGCATGGAAGGACGTTTTCGCGTGCCGACGCTGCGCAACGTCGCAGTGACCTCGCCATACATGCACAACGGCGGCTTCGCCTCGCTGGGTGAAGTCGTGCGCTTCTATGCCACCGCCTGCCTGCCCGGCAACCCGGAACGCTGGGCTGCCGCGGAAGTGCCCGGCCGACGCGACTGTGCGAAGATGGCCAGACCGAATCTGCGCAGCCGCGACATCGCCGATCTGGTGTCGTTCATGTACGCGCTGACCGACGGCTGGTACGACCCGGCCACCGGCGCCCCGGGACCGATGCAGGTCACGCCGCAGCCGCCGATCGTCGGCGGCGTGCGGCAGGCGGGACTTGCGGGCATCGCGGCTCACCCGTGACGCACATGCGCACTCCCGCCGCCGGACGACGGCTGCGCCGGCCGCCGACCGGCCGGCATCCCGGACGAATCCGATGAGTGCAGCACTGCGTCGATACCTCTCCCCTCTTCGTGCCTGCGCCGTGCTGGTGGCAGCACTGCTCGCTGCGGGCACGGGTGCCGCACAGAGCTGGCCCGCAAGATCGGTACGCCTCGTCGTGCCCGCTGCCCCCGGCGGGGGCACCGACCTGATCGCGCGCACACTGGCCCCGCGGCTGTCCGAACTGCTCGGCCAGCAGGCGGTCGTGGAGAACCGCGCCGGCGGCTCCACCAACATCGGAACCGAGTTCGTCGCGCGTGCACCGGCCGACGGTCACACGCTGCTGATGGCCTCCACGCCGCACGCGATCAACCCCAGCCTGTTCGCGAAGCCCGGCTTCGATCCGCAGCGCGACTTCACGCCGGTGAGTCTGCTCGCCACCGTGCAGACGGTGCTGGTCGTGCACCCTGCGCTCCCGGTGAAGAGCGTGAAGGACCTGATCGCGCTCGCGCGCAGCCGCCCCGGCCAGATCGCCGCCGGCAGTTCCGCCGGAACGTCCCAGTTTCTCGCCGTCGAACTGCTGAAGACGATGGCTGGAATCGACATCGTCAACGTCCCGTACAAGGGTGCGGGCGCCGCGCTGGCCGACCTGATGGGCGGTCACGTGCAGATCCAGGTCAACACCCTGATCTCGGCGCTGCCGCAGATCCGGTCCGGCAAGCTGCGCGCGCTGGCAGTGTGCGGCACCACCCGCTCGCCCCTGCTGCCGCAGGTACCGGCAGCAGCGAAGACGTTGCAGGGCTTCGAGTCCGCAGGCTGGTACGGCCTGCTCGGACCGGCGGGCTTGCCGCCGGAGATCACAGGCAGACTTCACACGGTATTTCGCACTGCACTCACCGAGCCTGCGATGCGCGAAAGGCTGGCCGCGCAGGGTGTCGATGTCGTGGCGGGCACGCCCGAGGAATTCGCGACATTCATCGGACGCGAGATCCCGAAGTGGGCGGCCGTGGTGAAATCGGCGAAGATCGAGCGCGAGTAACCGGGGGCGCGTGCGCGGCGCCGTACGGGGCGCAGGGCTTCGCAGCGCGCTGTGCACTCGCGCGACAGGAGTGCCCCGTCGATCACGACCAGACGCCGGCGTCGGCGTGCCCGGCGGGCGGCGCGGTCGCGAGATCGCGAGGTCACACGATCGCCCTCTGACGCTGCTCAGCCCCTGATGCCGCTCAGCGCCTGACGCCGCTCAGCCGCTGACGCCGCTCAACGCCTGACGCCGCTCAGCGCGAGGGCCCGGGTCGCGGCGTTGCACCGCCGACCTCGCGCTTCACGACGATCTCCTCGAACTGCACGCCGCGCGCTCCGGCGGGCAGCAGCAGTTCGCCGGCGATCGTCGTGGCCGCACGCGGCAGACCTGGCCGTCTGACCGACTCGGGCGGCCGCAGCGTCAGACGCAGCCGGGCTGCCCCGGTGCCATCGCCCTCGCGCTCGACGTAATCGATGGTGCGGACGCCACACTGCTCGGCTCCAGCGGTCGGCAGCCAGTAGCGCCGGTCGTACAGACGGTTGCCGTCGACACGATTGACGATGAGCGTCGCCGCCTCGATCGTCGTCTCCACCTGCAGCCGCAGCAGCAGGTCTCCCGCGAGCGCGACATAGGTCGCGGCGCGCACGGTCGCTGCGGGCGGGCAGTCGATGCCCGTGGCCTGTGCGTGTGCAGTGCCCGCGCGCAAGCAGATCGCCAGCGCCAGTGCGACGACGCCAGCCCGCGCCGCCTTCATCGCCGGGCACCTCGCCTCGCCGCTGGGGCAATCACCGGCCGGGTCTCCGAGCGGCGATCGCCCGCGCAGCGCACTGCCTGACGGCGATCGCGCCGAGGCAACGCAGCACGGGCGTCCCTCTGCGACCAGGCTGCTCGCGCCCTCAGCGCAGCCGCGTGATCAGGCTCGACGTATCCCAGCGCCGCCCGCCCGCCTGCTGCACATCGGCATAGAACTGGTCGACCAGCGCCGTCACCGGCAGCAGCGCACCGTTGCGCCGCGCCTCGTCCATGGCGATGCCGAGATCCTTGCGCATCCAGTCCACGGCAAAGCCGAAATCGAACTTGCGCTCGATCATCGTCCTGCCACGGTTGTCCATCTGCCAGCTCTGTGCCGCGCCCTTGCCGATCACCGCGAGCACCGCGTTCATGTCCAGCCCCGCGCGCTGGCCGAAGGCGATCGCCTCGGACAGTCCCTGCACCAGCCCGGCAATCGCGATCTGGTTGACCATCTTCGCGAGCTGGCCCGACCCGCTGGGGCCGAGCAGCGTCACCGCCTGCGCGAAGGCGCCGATCACCGGTTGCACGGCGGCGAACGTATCGGCCTCGCCGCCACACATCACGGTGAGCATGCCGTTGACCGCGCCGGCCTGACCGCCCGACACCGGCGCATCGATGAACCCGAGCTTGCGCGCGGCAGCCTGCGCCGCGAGTTCGCGCGCGACGCCCGCCGAGGCTGTCGTGTGATCGACGAACACCGCGCCCGCTTTCATCCCGGCGAACGCACCGGAGTCGCCGAGCACTACCGAGCGCAGATCGTCGTCGTTGCCGACGCAGGCGAACACGATGTCGGCGCCTGCCGCCGCCGCCGCAGGCGTCGCTGCCGCCTCGCCGCCGTACTGCTGCGCCCACTGCTGAGCCTTGGACGCGGTGCGGTTGTAGACGGTCACCCGGTGGCCCGCCCGCGCAAGGTGGCCCGCCATCGGGAAACCCATCACCCCCAGACCGAGGAAGGCGACGGTACGGGAAGCGACAGGAGCGTAGGTTTTATCGGCCATGGCAGTGATCCAGAGTGAGTTGAGGTCCGGGCAGAACGCCGCCCCGATAAAAGGGGCCAGGCCCCTTTTTTACGATAAACGGCGCTGAAAGCGCTGAAAGGGGCCAGGCCCCTTTTTTGCTCGTGCAGGACAAGCAGAAGAAAGAGCAGGACGGGCAAGGCCCCTGCTGCCGGCCCCTCCTGCACGCGTCAGATTTGTAAAAAAGGGGCCTGGCCCCTTTTTGCTTCTTGCGGCTGTCAGAGGGGCATGCGGTAGCGGGCGACCTTGGCTTCGTCGACGTCGACGCCGAGGCCGGCGCCTTCAGGCACCTCGGCGTGGCCCTCGACGACGCGGATCGGTCGGGTAACGATGTCGTCGGCGAGATACTGGTTGGTGATCGACAGCCCCCAGTCGAGCCCGGGCAGCGCTGCGGCCAGATGCAGCACGGCAGCGATGCCGATGCTCGACTCGGCAACCTTGTTGGCGAGGTTCACCCGCATGCCGAGCTGCGCGCACAGCACGCCGGCGTCGTACACCTCGCGCATGCCGCCGAGCTTGATCGTCTTCAGCGACACGCCGCTCGCGGCCTTGCGCTCGTGGTGCGCACGGATGTCTTCCAGGCTGTGCAGACCCTCGTCGGCGCCGATCAGCACCCGGCTCGCCGCTGCCACCTGCGCCATGCCCGCCAGATCGTGCGAGCGCACCGGCTGCTCGAAGAAGTCCAGCCGCGAGTCCTTGACGATGTCGACATAGGCCAGCGCCTGCGCCACCGTATAGCCCTGGTTCGCGTCCGAGGAGATCAGGTTGCCCGCACCGAGCACGTCGCAGATCGCATTCGAGCGCCGCGCGTCGTCGCCGGGCTCACCGGTGCCGACCTTGATCTTGTACGCGACGAAGCCCGCGGCCTTGCGCGCGCGCGCCTCCGCGATGTCGCCGTCGGTGGAGCCGGTGCCGATCAGCCACAGCACGGCCATCCGCGCGCGCTGCTGCGGCCCGAACAGCTGCCACGCGGGCACGCCGGCGGACTTGCCGGCGAGGTCCTGCAGCGCCATCTCGATCGCCGACTTCGCCGCGTGGTTGCCGTAGAGCGCGAACGTCCAGTGCTCGACGATGGCCGGCAGCGCATCCACCGGCCGGCCTTCGAGTGCGGGCGCGAGATAGCGCACTGCGGCGACCATGCTCTCCACCGTCTCCCCGGTCATGTGCGGCGCCGAAGCCGCCTCGCCCCAGCCGATGCGCCCGTCACTCGCCTCGACCCGCACCAGCAGATTGTCCGCGGTGCGGATCTCCACACCGGCCATCTTCATCGGCTTGGCCATCGGCAATCGCACGGCGATCGCCTCGATACGCTTGATCTCGGACATTTCAGCTCCTCACGGGTTCGCGGTGCACGTCCATCGAATAGGTGAAGCGGCGCTCCGGATGTACGGTCACCGAATTCTCGAAATTCTCGCCGCTTGCGCCGAAATAGCGGCGAACGAAGGTGAGCGCCGGCGTGCCGCTCGCCACCTTCAGCGGCCGCGCGAGCCGGGTCGGTATGCGGCTGGCGAAGATCTCGAAGCGCGCGCGCGCCGTGGCCTCGCCGAACAGGCGTTCGATCTGCTGGTACACGTGGGTCTGCGCGTGATCGGCCGCCTCCACCACGCGGCTGTAGCGCGGCAGCACGTAGATGTCGGTCCACCCGAGCGGATCGGGGCTGGACTGGGTGCGCCGGATCGCGCTGATGCGAAACCACCGCATGCCGACCTCGCAGCAGAGCAGTTGCGCGAGCGCCTTGTCGGCGACCACCAGCCGGTTGCTCACGTTCTCGCGAAACGTGTCCGGCGGATAGTTCATCAGTTCCTCGACGCTCTTCACGCTCTGCGTGAACGCCGTCGGCGGCTCGGCCGCCACCACCACCGAGCCCGCGCCGGGGCGGCGCACCAGCAGTCCGCGCTCGGTGATCGTGCGCAGGGCTTCGCGCACCGTGTAGCGGCTCGCGTCGAAGCGCTTGCACAGTTCGACTTCCGGCGGCAGCAACCCGCCCACCGGCAGCACGCCGGTGCGAATCTCCTCGGTCAGGCGCTGCGTGATCAGCTGGTACAGCGGTGCGGCGAGGCGGGTGCGGCCGCTCGCGCGACGGTTGCCGGCACTGGCTGTCGATGAATCCACGGCGCTCGTCCTCCGCGCGCGAAGCGCAACCCTGTCTCGGGGAATGGTAACATTTGTCCGGACAAAACCACGGGCGCGCGTGCAGTCGTTCGCAGTCGGCGCCTGTCCCGGGCGCATCCGCCCCCGCCGCAACACGCAATGCACGCGGGCGG
>CANGUQ010000272.1 GCA_947456915.1 Betaproteobacteria bacterium | reverse complement strand
CTCCCGGTGCCTGTCGGGGGCTTTGACAGCATCGAAAAGCATGCTATGATCCCGCTTCTGTCGACAACGGCAGAACGCGGGAATAGCTCAGTTGGTAGAGCGCAACCTTGCCAAGGTTGAGGTCGCGAGTTCGAGACTCGTTTCCCGCTCCAAATTTTTGTAGGGAGGACCCGCCAGAGTCCTCCCTTTTTAATCTCCGCCATTGGCGGTTTTCCCCGGCGGGGTGGCAGAGTGGTTATGCAGCGGCCTGCAAAGCCGTGTACGCCGGTTCGATTCCGACCCCCGCCTCCATTTGATTTCGCCGCCCGGGTGGGGAAATTGGTAGACACAACGGACTTAAAATCCGTCGCCCCGGCTCCGGGGCATACCGGTTCGAGTCCGGTTCCGGGCACCAAGCAGCCGTGATCATCTACGACTTCAGCTGCCCCGCAGACCACCGCTTCGAGGGCTGGTTCGGCTCGGCCGAGGATTGCGAGCGCCAGTTGAGCCGTGGCCTCGTGCGCTGCCCGCACTGCGATTCCGGCGACGTCGCGCGCGTTCCCAGCGCCGCGCATGTGCACACGGGCAGCAGCGCACCGCAGCCATCGCGCGTACCCGCGCCGCCCTCCGACCCGGCAGTCGCGCAGCAGGCGCAGGTCCTGCAGCGACTGCGGGAATGGGTTTCTCGTGCCGAGGACGTCGGAACGGGATTCGCGGACGAGGCGCGACGCATTCACCAGCAGGAAGCGCCGGAACGAGCGATCCGCGGCGTCACCACGCACGAGGAAGCGCAGGCGTTGCGCGACGAAGGCATTCCGGTGCTGGCGGTGCCGCCGCATCTGGTCGACAAGACCCACTGATCGAACCGACGGCTGTTCTCGGCCTCATGGATATGGGTCCGATAAGCATTATTATGTAAACTGATGGCGCCGGACAACGGGCAGGTCTCGGCGTTGCCCGTCAGCGACGCCGTGCCCGCCCGTCGGCCCCTCGCAATGACTGCCCGGCTACATGCCGGTGCGTACCGCCGTCCAGCCGTTGCCGTCGATCTTGTCGCCGACAACCCGTCCGGCGAATTCGCGCGTCGTACCGCCGTCCTCGACCACGGTGAACGTGATCTGGTCACCGCGCAACGAACCCTTGGCGATCTTGCCCGCGCGCTCGCCGCTGCGGGTCGTGCCCTCGAACCGCTGGTAGGTCTGATTGAGCGTGATCGTCATCGGTGCTCCGGCCTTGGGGGTGATGTTCCACGTGCCGCCCACCTTCGCCGGAACGATCCAGAGGTAGATCGTCTGGTTACTGCCCGCCACCGACTCGGTGCGGTCGGCCTCCCAGTCGCCCATCGTGAACGCGTGCGAAACGATGCGCGTGCCCGGACGCATGTCCAGCACCTGCGGCCGCAGCTTGAGGTTGAGCCCCGGCAGCAGGTACATCGTCACTACGGCGGCATCGGTGAAATTGTGCTCGAAGATGTTCGTCTGCAGAAACTTCGCATTGGCAGTGAGCTTGGTCTCTTCCGCCCAGCACAGCGCAATCTTGTAGCGCCCCTCGTCGAGCTCGATGCCACGGGCATTCGCACCGCGCTTGGCGGCCGCCAGCACGATCCGGCCGTCGCCGGAGCCGAGATCGACCAGCACTTCGCCCGGTCGCACCTCGGCGAAATCGAGCATGCGCTCGACCGTCTGCAGCCGCGTCGGCACGTAGATGACGTCCTTGCCGGGGCCCGTGTCGTCGTACTTCTTGTGGCAGGCGGAAGGCCGCTGGTCTTCCGTCCACAGTTGCGCGGAAGCGGGCGCTGCGACGAGCGCTCCCAGCGCAATGGCGATACCCCATGCCGCACGGCGGCTGCTCTGCATCATGATCTGCTGTTCTCCCTGAACGATGACGACTGCGGCGCCGACCTGCGCCCCGCGAACCCCTCGCGGGACGCAGGACCGGACCGCTCTACCTGCCGGCCCGGACTGCCGTCCAGCCGTTGCTGCCCTCGATCCGATCGCCGTTCACACGCCCGCTGAACTCGCGCGTCGTGCCCTGCACGTCGACCAGCGAAAAACTGATCTGCTCGCCGCGCAGCGCTCCCCGGGCGACCTTCTGCGTGCCGCCGCTGCCGCGGGCGTTCCCCTCGAAGCGTTGATACTGCTGCGTCAGGGACAGCTGAAGGGTGGGCGCGCCCTTGACTTCGAGCGTCCAGCGGCCGGCGACGTCGGCAGGAACGATCCAGAGATAGATCGTCTGATTGCTGCCCTCCACCGACTCCGAACGGTCGGCTTCCCAGTCGCCCATCGTGAACGCATGCGACACGATCCGCGTGCCCGGCCGCATCTTCAGCACCACCGGGCGCAGCTTGAGGTTGAGCCCGGGCAGCAGGTACATCGTGACCACCTGCGCATCTGCGAAGTCGTACTCGAAGATGTTGGCACGAAGGAAGCGCGCGCGATCAGCGACGCCGGCCTTGACCGCATTGCGGCTGGACAGCTCGACCATGTCCGGGTTGTATTCGACACCGCGCGCGATCGCGCCGCGGCGCGCGGCGGCAATCACGATCCGGCCATCGCCCGAGCCCAGATCGACCAGCACGTCCCTGGGCTTGAGTTCAGCGAAATCGAGCATGCGTTCGACGGTCTGCTCGCGCGTAGGCACCCAGATGACGTCGCGGCCCTCCTGCCCGACCATCGGCGTGAACTCCCTCGCCGGCTCCTGCGGCACCGCTGGCTGAGTCTGTGCGGCGGGAGCGGCCGAAACGACAGCGGCGAGCGCAACCGCGAAGGCGATCGAGGCGCTGCGGCGCACGGCGTCACGCACGTGTTCGATCATCTTCTACCCTGCTCCCTGCACGCTCTTGCGCCACACCGCCGCGGCGACGTTCCCCGTCGATCGAGAATATCGCTTTTGCGGTGTGGCAGGGGCGTGTCGAGCGTCGCTGCTCTCGTCACGGCGGCGACGCGGGCGCGCTGACTTGCTGCGAAGTCAGCAACGCTCCGGCGCGACGGGATACCACGCCCCACGCGCTGCCCGCCGACGGCGCGAACCCCGGCGGACGCATCCCTGCGTGTGCAGCGCGAGCCCATCGTGGCAGGTTGCGTATCGCCCCGACCCTCAGTCACGCGCACGCAACCACCGTGGCAGCTGCACGGCTCGTCGATCGCCGGCCATCCACGCGGCTGGATCAGTCCGCACCCTGTGCGCGCAGGAACTCGACTGCCTTGCGATGGTCCCCCGACTGCGCCCACCACAGCGCCGTGCGCCCCGCATCCGTGGCGAGCTTCGGATCGGCACCGCGCTTGAGGAGCAGGACCATGGCCTCCAGCTGGCCTTCGGAAGCCGCGAGCATCAGGGGAGTCGTGCCGTTGCTCGACACCGCGTTCACGTCGGCCTTGCGCTCGATCAGCATCTCGATGATGCTGACGTGCCCCCGCAGCGCGGCGTAGTGCAACGCCGTCCACTCCGGCGGGTCGTGACTTACTGCCGCACGTCGCGCGAGCAGCTCGCGCACCATCGCATCCTGCCCGCGCAGCGCGGCGTACATCAACGCACTCTCGCCGTGGCGATTGCGCACGTCGACGCGTGCGCCAGCCGCCAACAGAATGCCGAAGGCCGAACGCGCGCCGGCCTCCGCGGCGCGCATCAGCAGCGTGTTGCCTTCGCGGTCGGCGGTATTCGGATCGACGCCGCGCGCGAGCAACTGCTTCAGCTCCGCTGCGGCGTCGACCTCGACCGCCTTGAACACCTCGTCGAATACGGACTGCGCCCGCGCTGTCGCACCGGCAAACAGCAGAGCGATCAGGACGACGGCGAGCGCTGCGCGCCCACCACCGCGCCACCGGATCGCGGGCACCCAGCCCGGCCGCAAATGCGTACCCTCGATTGGAGTCGTCATAGCGTCACCTCGAACAAGTCCTGGAAATTCCTGCTGCTGGCTGCAGCCACCTCGGACAGCGGCAGACCCTTCAGCCGCGCGATCTCGGCAGCGACCAGCGGCACGAACGAAGGCTCGTTGGTGCGCCCGCGATGCGGCACCGGCGCGAGATACGGTGCATCGGTCTCGATCAGCAGTCGCTCGAGCGGCACGGCCTGTGCCACCGC
Source organism: Betaproteobacteria bacterium (assembly GCA_947456915.1). Classification (GTDB taxonomy): domain Bacteria; phylum Pseudomonadota; class Gammaproteobacteria; order Burkholderiales; family CAIKXV01; genus CAIKXV01. The sequence continues at coordinate 1,668 of CANGUQ010000272.1, read as the reverse complement.
CCTCAGTTCGTTTGCGTTGCGAAACGTCACGATACCCGAGAACGAGATGCAGAAGCCGAGGTCCATCGCTGCGCGCGCGACCGCCAGCGACTCGGTGAAGCAGTGCATGACCCCCCCGACCTCGGCTGCCCCCTCCTCGCGCAGGATCGCCAGCGTATCCTCGGCCGCCGCGCGCGTGTGCACGATCAGCGGCTTGCGCGCCGAGCGCGCGGCCCGGATGTGCCGGCGAAACCGCTCCTGCTGCCATGGTGCCGGCCCGTCCAGGCGGTAGTAGTCGAGCCCGGTCTCGCCGATCGCCACGATCTTCGGCAACCGGCCCAGCGCGATCAGCGCCTCGGTGCTGGTGTCGTCCTCGGGCCCCTGGTCGGGATGCACGCCGGCCGAGGCGAACAGACACTCGTGGGCGAGCGCGAGCGCATGTACGCGCGCGAAGTCCTGTCGATTCACCGATACGCACAGCGCGTGGGTGACCCGTGCTGCGTGCATCCGACCGAGGACGCCGTCGATGTCGGCCGCGAGATCGGGGAAGTCGAGATGACAGTGCGAGTCGACGAACATCAGAGACCGTCTGCCGGGGCGGGGTGATCAGCGCGCATCGATCGCCTGCAGGTAGTCGACCCAGAGTGCCTCCAGGGCGAGCTGGGCGTTGAGGGGATGGCGAATCCAGCGCTGCTTCTGCACCAGCACGCGCGCGAGCGTGGTCAGCGCAGACAAGGCGAGCGGCTGCGCGGTTCTCCGCAGTGCCTCGACCTCTCCGGGGTGATAGTGCGGCAGCCCGCCCGCCTTGACCCGTACCAGGTCGAGTGTCCAGCGCAGCAACCACACGAGCACCTGCGGCGCACCGGCGTCGCGCGTGTCGCGGGCTGCCGCGAGTGCACCAATACCGGGCGCGCTCACGCAGCGCAACCAGCTGGCGAACTGTGCCGCGTTGACCGCATCGGCGTTGTTGCGGGCAGCAAGCGGTGCCCCACCGGCGCGCGCCAGTGCTGCGGGGGCATCGTCGACGCCCTGCTCGCGCAACCACTCGAGCGCCAGCGCGCGCGCCGGCAGCGGCAATGGCACGCGTACGCAACGGCTGCGCACCGTCGGCGGCACCCACCGCAGCCGGTGCGTGACCAGTGCAAAGCGCAGGCCCGGTGGCGGCTCTTCGAGCAGCTTGAGCAGCGCATTGGACGCCGCCGCATTCATCGCCTCCGCCGGGTGAATGACGATCACGCGCGCACCGCCGCGGTGGCTGGTCAGTTGCACGAGATCGGCGAGCTCGCGCAACCGGGCGATGCGGATGTCCTTGCTCGGCTTGCGTTCGCTGCGCCCGCGTGCAGCAGGCTCTGGCTCGGACGGCACCGCATCGGAGTCGCCCTGTGCGTCGGTACCGGCGTCCTCGGTCGCCATCGTCTCGGGCTCCAGCACGCGCAGGTCCGGGTGATTGCCGGCGGCGAGGAGGTGGCAACTCGCGCACGCGCCGCACGGGCGCTGCTGCAGGGCACCGCCCGCCTCGCACAGCCACGCTTCGGCCAGTGCCAGCGCGAATGCACGCTCGCCCACGCCCTCGGGCGCGTGCAGCAGCAGCGCTGGCGCGGGGATCTGCACCGCGTTGCGCCACACCTCGACGTGCCACGGCAACGCGGTGTTCATCGGACGACCGCTGCGCCAGGCCACGTTGCGGCG
>CANGUQ010000271.1 GCA_947456915.1 Betaproteobacteria bacterium | reverse complement strand
CTGCTGCAGCGTGCGCGCGAGCGCGGCATCGGGATCGAGATTCCGCTGCAGTAGGGGGCGGCGCGCACCGCGCCGCAGACGACGACGGACGCTCGCGCAGCGCCGGACGTCGCGTGCCCGGCCGCGCAGCACGCGCGTGCCCGCCCTGCACACACGCGCGGCATCGGCTGCGCCACCGGCGCTGCCAAGCCGCTACACTTGGCGCCTTGACGGGTTGCGGGAGTCGGGCGATGGACCAGGACAGGTCGGCGGTATCGGCGAATTCGTGCGCGGTGGGCGCAGGCGTGTCGATCGCGCGGGTGCGATCTGCCGCACCTGCCGCTGTCGCATCGGGGCTGCCGGGGCGATACGCCGGGTGGGTCGCTGCGGCGCTGTTCGCGGGCATCGGCGTGATGCCGCAGGCGAACGCGCAGCAGAAGTTTCCCAGCCAGCCGATGCGCCTGCTGGTGGGATTCGCTCCGGGCAGCCTCACCGACATTCTCGCGCGCACCGTCGGTCAGAAGATGACCGAGAACTGGGGGCAGCAGGTGGTGGTCGACAACCGGCCGAGCGGCGGCGGCGTGGTGGCCTCGCAGACGATGCTGGCGGCCAACCCCGACGGGCACACGATGCTGATGGTGTCGGCGCAGCACGCGATCAGCGCGACGCTGTTCCCGAAACTCCCCTACGACACGGTCAAGGACTTCGCCGGGATTTCGCAGGTGGTCACCGGTGCGCACGTGATCGCCGCCAGCAAGGACCTCGGGGTGAAGACGGTCAGGGATCTGATCGCGCTGGTGAAGTCGAAGCCGGCCGTGATCAACTACGGCTCGGCCGGCGTAGGCAGCGGCGCGCACATCAACGGCGAGATGTTCAACCTCGAGGCGGGCATCAACGCGCCCTACATCCCGTACAAGGGCCCGGTGGAGGCGCTCGGCGACGTGATGGCAGGACGCATCGGCTTCACCTGGCTGTCGCTCGGCGTTGCTGCCCCCTTCATCCGCGACGGGCGGGTGATCGCGCTGGCAGTGAGCACGCCAAAGCGCTCGCCGATGTTTCCCAATCTGCCCACGGTGGGCGAGAGCGGCCTTCCCGGGCACGAGTTCGACCAGTGGTTCGGGCTGCTCGGCAACGCGAGGACTCCGCGCGCGGTCACCGCGCAGGTGTCGAAGGAGGTCGCGCGCATCGTGCAGTTGCCCGATGTGATCGAGCGCATCCAGAACCTCGGCGCCGACCCGAAGTCGAGCACGCCGGAGGAGTTCGACCGGTTCATCCGCCAGCAGATCGAGCGGCTGGGCAAGGTGATCAAGGCTGCCGGCATCAAGGCGGAGTAGGGTTCGCCCGGCTCCCGCGCGCAGGCGAGGCAAGACGCGATGACGGTCGAGGCAGACGGTGGCGGCACGGGCAGTGCGGCGACGGGCGCGGACTCGGCGGACGGTGGCGAGGCTCGCCTCGCACAGGCGCGTGAACTCGCCGCGGCGATCGGCCTGGCGATCGATCCGACCGAACTCGCGGAGGTGGCGGCGCGGCTGGACTGCCTGCTGATCGAGATGCGTACCCTCGACGGTATCGATCTCGAGGGCATCGATCCGGTGGCGCTGTTTCCCGAAGGCGCCTGGTGAGCGCTGACGAACTCACCGGTCTCTCCGCCGGTGCGCAGCGCGCTGCCATCCTCGCTCGCGAGTTCTCGCCGCTCGAACTGGTCGACGCCTACCTGCAGCGCATCGAGCGGCTGAATTCGAAGCTCTGCGCGTACATCACCGTCATCGCCGATCGCGCGCGCGAGCAGGCCCAGGCCGCTGGCCGGGCGCTCGCGAGCGGTTCGGTGAACTCGGGTAACGCCGGTGCGCTGTTCGGCGTGCCGGTCGCGCTGAAGGACCAGTTCTGCACGCGCGGCGTGGCCACCACCAACGGCTCGCGCGCGCTCGCCGACCACGTGCCGCAGCACGACGCGGCGGTGGTCGAGCGGCTGCGCGCAGCCGGCGCGATCCTGCTCGGCAAGTTGACGATGAGCGAGCTCGCGCTGGGCGGCACGCGCAACCCGCCGTGGGGCATCCCGCGCAATCCGTGGGATCTCGAGCGCACGCCCGGCGAGTCGAGTTCCGGGTCCGGCGTCGCGCTCGCCGCGCATCTGTGCTCGCTGTCGGTGGGCGAGGACACCGGTGGCTCCGGGCGCACGCCCGCGGCCTACTGCAATCTGGTCGGACTGCGGCCGACCTACGGACGCATCAGTCGCCGCGGCATGCTCACCGCCTGCTGGTTTCTCGATCAGGCCGCGCCGATGGCGCGCACGGTCGAGGACTGCGCGCGGCTGCTGGGCGCGATCGCCGGTCACGACCCGGCGGATGCGACGAGCAGCACGCGCCCGGTGCCGGACTATGCGGCCGCACTGGGTGGATCCATCGCCGGCCGGCGTATCGGCGTGATCAGCGAACTGGTCGATCACCCGGACGTGCACCCGGACGTGGCGGGCGCGTTTGCCGCCGCACTCGACGTCCTTCGCGCGCTCGGCGCGCAAGTGGTACCCGTGTCGCTGCCGCTGCTGCGTCACGCCGGAGCGATCTACATCGCGGTGGGCGACACCGAGGGCGCCGGAGCGGCCGATGCGCTGCTGCGGTCGAAGGGCGATCTGCTCGACGCCGCCTCGCGCACCCGCCTGCAGGCGGCGGCGCTGGTGCCGTTCGGCGTCTACAACAAGGCGATGAAGGCGCGCGTGCTGCTGCGCCGGCAGGTACTGGCTGCGCTGTCCCGGGTGGACGCACTGGTGTGTCCGACCTCGCCGTTTCCGCCGCCCGCCCACACCGCGCTCACTGCGCCGTTCTCGGGCGCAGGCGACGTGCGCAGCCGGTTCTTCTTCCGGCGCGGCTACACCGGAACCTGGGCGCTGACGGCGTTGCCCGCCATCTCGGTGCCGTGCGGGTTCACTGGCGCGGAACTGCCGGTCGGCCTGCAGATCGCCGCGGCACCGTTCAACGAGGCTGCGCTGCTCGCGATCGCGCACGCGTACGAGCAGGCCACGCCGTGGCACCGGCGGCGAGCGCCGCATGCGACGTGATCTCGGGGCGAGCGCGCGGCAGCGCGAAGCGCAGACGTACCGTGCACGAGACGCCGTACCGACCGAACGAGCGATGCGGAGCAGGCGACAGGGCAAGGGGGCAGGGCGGCAGCCGATGACCTGATGCAGGAGGCGACTGGGGTACTTCCCCAGCTCGCACCGCAGGCGGGCAGTCGATGCGAGGGTGGCGCACACAGGGAGACGACGATGCTTGACTTGGTGATTCGCGGTCAGCGGGTGGTGACGCCGATGGGGATCGGCGCGTTCGATGTGGCGATCGCCGGCGAGACGATCGCCGCGGTCGCGCAGGCGGGAACCTATGGCGCCGGCGACACGCGGCGCCTGATCGACGCGGGCGACCGGATCGTGATGCCCGGCGGGGTGGATCCGCACGTGCACTGCCTGTGGCATGTGCCCAACCCGGACGGTACGGCCGGGTTCTCCGATCCGCCGGAGACGGTGAGCCGTGCGGCGCTGTACGGCGGCACGACGACGCTCATCGACTTCGCCCGCTGGACGCACGGCAACACCATCGCCGGCACGATCAGCCGTCGCGATCAGGACTGGATCGGCAAGTGCTACTGCGACTACAGCTATCACGTGATGATCGAGGGGCAGTTGCCGCCGGAGATCTTCCCGCAGCTCGCGCAGGCGATCCGCGACGGCTATCCGACGATCAAGATCTTCACCACCGACATCACGCCGAGCCGCAAGGGCAGGATGGTCGACTTCGGCGACATCTGGGAGGTATTCCAGATCGTCGCGCAGGAGGGCGGCATGTGCGTGATGCACGGCGAGGACAACGACATCGTCATGCACATGTACGACAAGCTGATCCGCGAGGGACGTACGCACTTCCAGTACCTGCCGGAAGTGCACAACACGCTGTCCGAGGACCTGTCGTTTCGCCGCGTGATCCGGCTCGCCCAGAGCGTGCCCGGCTGTGCAGCGCTCTACTTCATGCACGTGAGCGCGGGCACCGGGGTCGAGGCGATCCGCGAGGCGCGTGCCAGGGGCAACCCGATCTACGGCGAGACACTGCACCAGTATCTGATGTACACGTCCGAGGACTACCTGCGGCCGAACGGCCAGATCTATCACACCTACCCGTCGCTCAAGTCGGTCGCCGACCAGAACGAGCTGTGGCGCGGCGCCGGCGACGGCACGATCCAGACGGTGGCCACCGACGAGCTGTGCTGTTCGCTCGCCACCAAGGTGCAGGGTTCGCGGTTCGACGACACGACCGGCGGCAACGCCGGTGTCGAGCCGCGGCTGGCAGTGATGTACACGGAGATGGTCGAGCGGCGCGGCTGGCCGATCGAGAAGTTCGTCGATCTGACCTCGACCAACGCGGCGAAGCTGATGGGCCTGTATCCGCGCAAGGGCGCGATCGCGCCCGGCGCCGATGCCGACATCACCGTGCTCGACCCGGCGCTGCGGCGCATCGTGCGCAAGGAGCTGCTGCACGAGTCGGACTACACGCCCTGGGAGGGCCATGAGGTGGGCGCCTGGCCGATGCTCACGGTGGCGCGCGGCAAGGTGGTGGTCGAGGGCGACCGGTTCAGCGCGACGCTCGGCGATGGCCGCTACCTGAAGCGCCGGCTCGATGCGCAGGTGCTCGCCGGGACGGTGTTCTGAGCGGCGTGAGCGCAACCCGCCGGCACAGCGCCGCTGCTCCCGTGCGCGCGCACGCGAGGTCGTGACCGTGCAGGCCACGCCGCCGCCCGTCGTCGATCGGCACGCGCTGCTGCACCGGCTGCTCGCGGCGAGCCTCGCGTTGTGGCAGACCGATGCGCAGCTGTTGCCGCGAGACGGGCAGACGCCGCTGCTGCTGCACCGGCCTGCGCACGGCGAGTGGCTGGGCGTGGTCGCCGCCGCGGCGCAGGAGACGCCGATCCGCTGGTGGGTCGTCTGGTATCGCGACGATCCGCCGGGCGCGCAGCCCGTTCGGCGCAAGCCGTGCGCGTCGACGCTCGGACTGTTGCGCACGTTGCGCGAAGCGCTCGGTGTTCCGGCGCAGGGCAAGGCGCGGGTGGGTGCCGGCATGGCGACGCTGATCGGCGCGCAGGCGCCTGCCGGTGCGCGCGCGGCAACCGCGGGCGGCACGCCGGCTGCTGCGGGCGAGTCGAGGCAGTTGCCATGACGCTCGCCGGAGCGGGCGTCGCGCACGCGGACGTGCCGTTGCTGCCGGTGATCGTGCTCACCGGGTTTCTCGGCAGCGGCAAGACGACGCTGCTGCGCGCGCTGCTGCGCGATCCGTCTCTTGCGCGCACCGCGGTCATCGTCAACGAATTCGGCGAGATCGGTATCGACCACGATCTGATCGAGGCGAGCGACGAGTCGTTCATCGAACTGACCACCGGGTGCCTGTGCTGCAAGGTGCGCAGCGATCTGGTGCTCACGCTGCGCGAGCTCGCGCGCCGGCGCGCCGAAGGCACGCTGGCAGCGTTCGAGCGCGTGGTGATCGAGACCTCGGGGCTCGCCGATCCGGCGGCGATCGTGCAGGCGCTGATGGCCGATCGCGATCTCGCACAGAGCTATCGCCTCGGTCACGTCGTATGCACGGTCGACGGCGCGCTGGGCATGACCACGCTCGACCAGCATGCGCAGTCGCTGCGACAGGCGGCGATGGCCGATCTTCTGGTGCTGACCAAACCCGATCGGCCGGATGCGAACATCGACGCGCTGCAGGCGCGGCTCGCCGCGCT
>CANGUQ010000270.1 GCA_947456915.1 Betaproteobacteria bacterium | reverse complement strand
AGTCGGCCAATGCCGCGCAGCCCGCCAGCGCCGTGCAGGCGGCCAGCGCCCCGCTGCTGGTGGTCACCCGTTACGAGGTGACCGGGCCCAATCCGCTGCCCGCGCCGGAGACCGAGACGCTGCTGCGGCCGTTCCTCGGCGAGCACCGCAGCCTCGAGTCGCTGGAGGCCGCCGCCACCGCGCTGGAGAACCGGCTGCGCGAGCTCGGCTTCACCTTTCATCGGGTGATCGTGCCGGCGCAGCGGCCGCAGGCCGGTGTGGTGCAGCTCGCCGTGCTGCGGTTCAATCTGGTGACGGTCAGCGTGCAGGGCAATGCGCACTTCACGCGGGAGAACATCCTGCGCAGTCTGCCGGCGCTGGTGCCCGGCGAGTCGCCGGACGTGAACGAACTCGCCCGCCAGATCTCGCTGGTCAACGAGCACCCGGCGAAGCGGGTGACCGTGAGCATGAGCGAGAGCACGAGCGGCGACGGACTCGACGCCAACGTGACCGTGCGCGATGCGCCGCCGCGCCAGCTCTTCGCGGGGCTGATCGGCGGCACCCGCGACGAATACAACCTGGTCAACCGCAACACCGGCTACACCCGGCTCACGCTGGGATATCAGCACAGCAACCTGTGGGGGCGCGACCACGCAGGCACGCTTGCCTACACGACATCGCCGGAGAACCTCGACGCGGTCAAGCAGTACGCCGGCTACTACAGCCTGCCGCTGTACCGGGCCTCCAGCCAGCTCTCCGCCTACTACGTGCGATCGGACGTGAACACCGGGTCGATTCCGGTCGGCGGGCTGCCGTTCAACGTCAGCGGCCGTGGCGAGTTCTACGGCGTGCGCGCGACCTACACGCTGCCGCGCTGGGCGGACGCCACCCACCTCGCATCGATCGCGTGGGACGTGCGCGCGTTCGAGAACTCGCTCAGCACCGCCGGGCTGCCGGTGCAGGGTACGCCGGTGACCACCCATCCGCTGTCGCTGCGCTATCAGGCGCGCGCCGAGCGCGGCTGGGGCGCGACGACCGGCTTCGTCGAGTACGCCACCAACACCGGCGGCAGCGATGCGGCGGCGTTCAGCGCGGCGCGTACCGGCGGCGGCGCGAGCGACCGCTGGAGTGCGTGGCGCGCCGGCTTCGACGTGAGCTACCTGTGGAACAGCTGGGTACTCGCCTCGCGCGTACGCACCCAGTTCTCGGGCGATCTGCTGATCTCCGGCGAGCAGTTCGGACTGGGCGGCACGACCTCGGTGCGCGGTCTGCGCGATCGCGAATTCTCCGGCGAGCGCGGCTTCACCGCCACCTTCGAGGGCACCGGGCCGGCGCTCTACGGGGGAGTGCGGCCGGTGGTGTTCATCGATCACGGCTATGCCTACCTGCGGCAGGGATCGACCCCGGTCGCCGGGACGATCACCGGCGGGCAGAGCGCGACCAGCCTCGGCGTGGGCGCGCGCTGGAATTCATGGCGCAGCCTGGACGCCGTCGCCGACCTCGCCTACGTCGCCGACGGCCTGCCCGGGCCGGCCGGCACGCCGGGTACCCGCGCCGGGCACGTCAAGCTCAACTTCTCGCTCAACTACCGCTTCTAGCCCCGCGGCGTGCCGCTGCACCGCCGCTCAGATCACCGCTGCCTTGCGCAGGGCGTCGATCTCGGCTTCGCTGCGGCCGAGCAGGTCGCGCAGTACTGCGTCGGTGTGCTCGCCCAGCAGCGGCGGGCGCACGTGCTCGACCGGCGTGTCGGAGAAGCGCAGCGGGCTCGCCACCATCGGGACTTCGCCCGCGCTCGGGTGCGGCAGCGTGAAGGCGAGTCCGCGCGCCTTCGCCTGCGGATCGGCGAACACGCGGTCCATCGTGTTGATCGGGCCGCACGGCACGCCGGCCTGTTCGAGCGCGGCGATCCAGTGGTCCATCGGCTGCTGCGCGATCGGGGCGGCGAGCAGCGCCACGAGCTGCGCGCGGTTGCGCACGCGATCGGCATTGCGCAGGAAGCGCGCATCGTCGGCGAGCTCCGGGCAGCCGATCACCGCGCACAGCTTGCGATACTGGCTGTCGTTGCCGGTGGCCACGATGATGCTGCCGTCGGCGGCGCGAAACGTCTGATAGGGCACGATGCTCGGGTGCCCGTTGCCGATGCGTGGCGGCACCTCGCCCGACACCAGGTAGTGCATCGCCTGATTCGACAGATAGGCCACCTGCACGTCGAACAGCGCGAGGTCGATGTGCTGGCCGCGACCGGTCGCGTGGCGCGCCTGCAGCGCGGCGAGCACCGCGATCGTCGCGTACTGACCCGTCATGATGTCGGTGACGGCGATGCCCGCCTTCAGCGGTCCGCCGCCGGGGACGTCGTCGGGTTCGCCGGTGATGCTCATCAGTCCGCCCATGCCCTGCATCAGGAAGTCGTAGCCGGCGCGCTCGCGGTACGGACCCGTCTGACCGAAGCCGGTGACCGAGCAGTAGATGAGACGCGGACAGGTCTGCGCGAGCGAGGCATGGTCGAGCCCGTACTTCGCCAGCCCGCCGACCTTGTAGTTCTCCAGCAGGATGTCGGACTTCGCCGCCAGTTCGCGTGCGATCGCCTGCCCTTCGGTGCTGGCGATGTCGAGCGTGATCGAGCGCTTGCCGCGGTTGGTCGACAGGAAGTAGGCCGACTCGCGCGTGGGCTGCCCCTGTGCGTCGCGTGCGAACGGCGGGCCCCAGCTGCGCGTGTCGTCGCCCGCGCCGGGACGCTCCACCTTGATCACTTCGGCGCCGAGGTCGGCGAGATTCTGTCCGCACCACGGTCCCGCGAGCACGCGCGACAGATCGAGCACGCGTATGCCCTGCAGTGGACTCATCGTCGTCATGGCTGCGCTTCCTCCATTGCGTCCGCCGGTGGCGAACTCAGTCCGTGCCGACCAGCGGCAGCAGCGCCTGCGCGACCAGCGGCGAGGCGAGCAGCCGTCGGACATCGTCGCCCGCGTCCGGCACCTCGACCACCCGCCAGTGCGCGGCGCGGTTGCGTTCGAGCGCGGCCTGGCGGACCGCGTTGCGCGCGTTCAGGGCTCGCTCGAGCGGCCGATCGCCGGCGGCGCCCGGCACCGTGCTGGCCGGTGGCCGTCCTGCGATCAGCGTCACCGGCAGCGCGACGTAGTCGCGCAGGCGGGTCTCGCTCGCCAGCGCCGCGGGCAGGCCGCCGAAGCCGTCGGGGTAGTCGACACGGCGCGTGGGCAGCAGCGGGCGCCCCGGCGTGACCAGCGCGATGTGGATCGCCTCCTGGGTGGCGAACGCCGCCCAGCGGATCAGCGCCTGCGCACCGTCGCCCACGCCGAGCAGCGCGTAGGGCAGCGGGTGCTCGCCGGTGGAGCGCAGCGCGTCGATCAGCGGTCGCAGCAGTGCGTCGAGCCGCTGCTGCGGCGGCTCGGCGACCAGACGTACGCCGTCATCGGCAAAGCTGCGCCGCGCAATGCCGGCCCACGGATAGCGCCAGAACGGGAAGCCTGCGCCGCCGAGCTGCGGCGCAGCGAGCAGGTAGCCGTGGCGGTCGGCCAGCGTGCGCGCCTGATCGCGCAGCAGTGCTGCATCCCCGTCCGCATCGTGCAGCAGCAGCAGGAGCGGTCCGTCGCGCCAGTTCGCCGGTCGCCAGGTGAAGACCTCGACGCGCTCGCTGCCCACCACGATCGTCTGCCGCCCGTGCCCGGGCGGGATCGGTTGTGCCCGTGCCGACGCTCCGGCTGCGGCCGCCACCGACGGTGGCGGCGCCGCCGCGGTTGCTGCACCAGTGGGTGCTCCGGGCTCGTCCGCCGCGAAACACGACAGCGACAGCAGCGTCGCCAGCGCACCCGCGAACTGCGGCACGCGCAACACGGGGCGGCACTGCTGCGCCACGGCCGGGGTAGCGTGCGCCCTCAGCCGCCGAAGGCAGCGATGCCGGTCTGGGCACGACCGAGGATCAGCGCGTGGATGTCGTGCGTGCCCTCGTAGGTGTTGACCGCTTCCAGGTTCATCACGTGGCGGATCACGTGGTACTCGTCGGCGATGCCGTTGCCGCCGTGCATGTCGCGCGCGGCGCGCGCGATGTCGAGCGCCTTGCCGCAGGAATTGCGCTTGAGCAGCGACACCATCTCCGGCGCCACCGCGTGCTCGTCCATCAACCGGCCCAGGCGCAGCACCGCGTGCAGCCCGAGCGTGATCTCGGTCTGCATGTCGGCGAGCTTCTTCTGGATCAGCTGGTTGGCGGCAAGCGGGCGGCCGAACTGCCGCCGGTCCATCGTGTACTGGCGCGCGGCATGCCAGCAGAATTCCGCAGCGCCGAGCGCGCCCCAGGCGATGCCGTAGCGGGCCCGGGTGAGGCAGCTGAACGGGCCCTTGAGGCCGGTCACGCCGGGCAGCACGTTCTCGTCGGGGATGAACACGTCCTGGAACGAGAGCATGCCGGTCACCGAGGCGCGCAGGCTGAACTTGCCCTCGATCTTCGGTGCGGTGAATCCCTTCATGCCCTTCTCGACCAGATAGCCGCGGATCGCCCCTGCGTCGTCCTTGCCCCACACCACCGCGACATCGGCGATCGGCGAATTGGTGATCCAGTTCTTCGCTCCGTTCAGGATGTAGCCGCCGTCGACCTTGCGCCCGCGGGTGGTCATGCCGGCCGGGTCGGAACCGTGATCCGGTTCGGTGAGTCCGAAGCAGCCCACCAGTTCACCCTTCTGCATGCGCGGCAGGAACTTCTCCTTCTGCGCCTCGCTGCCGTAGGCGTGGATCGGGTACATCGCGAGCGAGGACTGCACCGAGAACGCGGAGCGATAGCCGGAGTCCACGCGCTCGACCTCGCGTGCGATCAGCCCGTAGCTCACGTAGTTCACCCCGGCGCAGCCGTAGCCCTCGAGCGTGGCGCCGAGAAACCCCATCTCGCCCATCTCGTTGAAGATCTCGCGATCGAACGTCTCGTGCCGGTTGGCCTCGAGCACGCGCGTCATCAGCCGGCCCTGGCAGTACTCGTGCGCGGAGTCGCGGATCATCCGTTCCTCCTCGGTGAGCAGCGCGTCGAACCGCAACGGGTCGTCCCACTCGAACGCGGTCTTGGCGGGCAGTTTCTCGGCTTTCATCGGCAGTGCTCCGTGATGCGACCGGTGACGGTCGCGATGCGTGATCCGCGCTGCGCTGCCCGGCACACGGGCTCCGGCGGCGGATCGGGATCGAATAGACTCCGGACTCTGGACAGCCCTCGATTGTAGGCAATCCTCCCGGGCGCGTCCCGGACACCCGCCGTGGCGACCCTGGACCGCAGCAGCCCGATCCCCTCCGCCGGCCCGCCCGGGCGCCGTCCGGTCGCGCTCGCCGCTGCCGGCATGGCGACGCTGGCGATCGGCATGGCAATCGGCCGGTTCGCGTTCACCCCGCTGCTGCCGATGATGCAGGCCGACACCGGCGTGTCGCTCGCTACCGGGGCAGCGCTCGCCTCGGTGAACTACCTCGGCTACTTCGTGGGCTCGGTGCTGGCGGTGCTGATGACGCGCGGCACCGGGCACTGGATCCGGCTCGGCCTCATCGGCGTATCGGCGGGCACCGGCGCAATGGGGCTGACCGACGCGGTGTGGGCGTGGTTCGCCTTGCGCTTCGCCACCGGCGTGGCCAGCGCGTGGGTGCTCATCTTCGGCGCGACCTGGATGTTCAACCGGCTCACCGAGGCCGGCGAGCCGCGCTGGGGCGCGCTCGTGTTCACCGGCATCGGCGTTGGCGTGGCGACCACCGGCGTACTGTGCCTGGGGCTGGTGGCGGCGGGGGCGGGCGCGGATGCGACGTGGCTGCT
>CANGUQ010000269.1 GCA_947456915.1 Betaproteobacteria bacterium | reverse complement strand
AGGCAGCACTGCCGAATAGACCTCCGCTGCCGGCCGGATGATCGTGCGGTCGAGGGCCTCGTTGATCTCGAAGATGCCGCGATTGAGCGGCTCCAGCGGGTCGCGCGGATCGGTGGTCGCGCAGCCGCTCAGCACGGCTGCGGCGAGCAGCGCTGCCGGAAGCTGTCGCCGCCGGTTTTCGCCCCGAACCACGGGCGGGCAGGACACGGCAGAATCACGGTCGATAGACGGGGGTACGCGCATGTAGGCCTCGGTGCGGGTGCGGACGGGGCCGCGGTGGTGTACGGCTCGAGCGTTGCGCCCTCGCAACGCCGCGTGCCAGCATTATATCTATCGACGTGCTCCGGGCCGGGGTTGAGGCCGCTTGTGCAGGATCTGCGTGGCGTTCCGGTGCACTCTGACCGGGCGTGCGTGTCCGAACATGCAACATTCGAACAGGGAGCGTGGCGCCGTTGACGCGCTGTCAGGCATGATCGCCGGACCGGGGCGCTGCGCCGCGGGACGTTCAGTTCACCTTTGCCGGGTTGTCCCGGCTCTTGTCAGGAGTGGATCACGATGGATCTGGGCATCGCCGGCCGCAAGGCCATAGTCTGTGCAGCAAGCAAGGGGTTGGGACGGGCCTGCGCGATGTCGCTCGCGCGCGAGGGCGTCGACCTGGTGATCACTGCGCGCACACCCGGACCGCTGGAGCAGACCGCCGACGAGATCCGTTCGGCCACCGGGGTGAGCGTGAAGACGGTCGCCTCCGACATCACGACCGAGGAAGGGCGGGCCGCAGTCCTCGCCGCGTGTCCTGAACCGGATATTCTCGTGAACAATGCAGGCGGGCCGCCGCCGGGGGACTTTCGCGAGTGGCGACGCGAGCACTGGATCGCCGCCATCGACGCGAACATGATCACCCCGATCGAGATGATCCGCGCGACGGTCGACTCGATGATGCAGCGCGGCTTCGGGCGCATCGTCAACATCACGTCGAGTTCGGTCAAGGCGCCGATCGAGGTGCTCGGCCTGTCCAACGGCGCGCGCTCCGGGCTGCACGGGTTCATCGCCGGCCTGGCGCGCAAGACGGTCAAGCACAACGTGACGATCAACAACCTGCTGCCCGGACCGTTCGAGACCGAGCGGCTGCGCAGGAATTTCTACCACGTCGCCCAGGTCAAGGGGATCACCGTCGAGCAGGCGCGCGAGATGCGCCGCAAGGAAAACCCGTCTGGCCGGCTCGGGGATCCGGCCGAGTTCGGTGACGCCTGCGCCTTCCTGTGCAGCGCCCAGATGGGCTACGTGACCGCGCAGAACTTCCTGATGGACGGTGGCGCCTACCCCGGCACCTACTGAGGGGCCGCGGCGCTGCGGCGAGCGGCCTGTCGACGGTACAATCGAGAGTTTTTCACCTCATTCGCCAAGGAGCGTCGTCATGCTCAAGCTCAAGGATCCGACCCTGTTTCGCCAGCAGTGCTATCTGAACGGCGAGTGGGTCGATGCGCGGTCGAAGGAAACGATCACCGTACGCAACCCGGCGGACGGATCGGTAGTGGGCACGGTGCCGAAGATGGGTGCGGACGAGACGCGCATCGCGCTCGAGGCCGCGGAGGCGGCCTGGCCGGCCTGGCGTTCCCGGCTCGCGAAGGAGCGCGCCGCCGTCCTGCGCAAGTGGTTCGATCTGATCGTCGCCAACGAGGAGGATCTCGCGCTGCTGATGACCACCGAGCAGGGCAAGCCGATCGCCGAGTCGCGCACCGAAGTACGGTACGGCGCCTCGTTCATCGAGTGGTTCGCCGAGGAAGCCAAGCGGGCCTACGGCGACACGATTCCGCAGCATCAGGGTGACAAGCGCATCGTCGTGATCAAGCAGCCGATCGGCGTGTGCGCGGCGATCACGCCGTGGAACTTCCCGAACGCGATGATCACGCGCAAGGCGGGGCCGGCATTCGCTGCCGGCTGTCCGATGGTGCTCAAGCCGGCCAGCCAGACGCCGTTCTCGGCGCTTGCGCTGGCGGTCCTCGCCGAGCGGGCGGGCATCCCCAAGGGCATCTTCAGCGTGATCACCGGCTCGGCCTCGGCCATCGGCAACGAGATGTGCGCGAACCCGATCGTGCGCAAGCTCACCTTCACCGGTTCGACGGAGATCGGCCGGGTGCTGATGCAGCAGTGCGCGCCGACGATCAAGAAACTCTCGCTCGAGCTCGGCGGCAATGCTCCGTTCATCGTGTTCGACGATGCCGACCTCGACGCTGCCGCGGAAGGCGCGCTCGCCTCCAAGTACCGCAACACCGGCCAGACCTGCGTCTGTGCGAACCGCATCCTGGTGCAGGAAGGTGTGTACGACGCGTTCGCGCAGAAACTCAAGGACAAGGTCCTCGCACTGAAGGTCGGTAACGGCGTCGGCGGCGACGTCACGCAGGGCCCGCTGATCGATCAGGCCGGCCTCGAGAAGGTCGAGGAGCACGTCGCCGACGCGGTGGCCAAGGGCGCGAAGATCCTCACCGGCGGCAAGCGCCACGCGCTGGGCGGGACCTTCTACGAACCGACGATCCTCACCGACGTCACCACCGACATGAAGGTGACCATCGAGGAGACCTTCGGGCCGGTGGCACCGCTGTTCAAGTTCAGGACCGAAGAAGAAGCGGTTCGGCTCGCCAACGCCACCGAGTTCGGCCTGGCCGCCTACTTCTACAGCCGCGACGTCGGCCGCTGCTTTCGTGTCGGCGAGGCGCTCGAGTCGGGCATGGTCGGCATCAACGCCGGCATCATCTCCAACGAGATCGCGCCGTTTGGCGGCGTCAAGCAGTCCGGCCTCGGCCGCGAAGGCTCGAAGTACGGCCTCGACGAGTTCATGGAAGTGAAGTACATGCTCTTCGGCGGAATCTGACCGGCCCCGTCACCCCAAGCTGAAAAAAGGGGCCAGGCCCCTTTTTCCGGAAGAAGGGGCCTGGCCCCTTTTTCGGGCGCGCAGTTTCGAGGGGCCTAGAGCGGCTGGGCGCCGATTTCCTTGATGAGCTTGCTGTAGCGCGCGAACTCCGACTTCATCATGGCCAGGAAGGCGTCCGGCGTCGACTCGGGCGTCGGGTCGGCGCCCTGCTTGCCGAAGCGCTCGCGCGCTTCGGGTGCGCGCAGCACCTTGTTGATGTCGGCGTACAGTCGGGATTGCAGTGCCTTGGGCAGCGCTGCAGGGCCGATCACGCCGAACCACGCGTCGTTGGTCGCCGCGGGCAGTCCGGCCTCGGCGAGCGTCGGCAGGTCGGGGAACGCCGCATTGCGTTTCGCGGTGGTCACCGCCAGCGCGCGCCCGCGCCCCTCGCCGATCAGTGCCGCACTCGACGGTGCGGTGAAGATCAGGAAGTGGATGCGACCCGCCTGCAATTCGGCATTGACGTCCGCGATCGTCTTGAACGGCACGTGCACGACCTTGATGCCCGCCGCGCTGCGGAAGATCTCGCCTGCGGTGTGCGCAAACGAGCCCACGCCCAGCGATGCGTAGTTCAGTTCGCCCGGGCGCGCTCTGGCGTAGGCGACGAGTTCCTGGACGCTCTTCACCGGCAGATTCGGCGCAACGGTCACCAGGTTCGGGATCGTCGCCACCTGAGTGATCATCGCCGCGTCGTCGATCGGGCGGTAGGGCAGTTTCGGCTGCAGCAGCGCGGACACGAAGTGCGGCGCGCCTACCAGCCCGAGTGTGTGGCCATCAGGAACCGAGCCGAGGATGATCTGGCTGCCGATCAGTCCGCCGGCGCCCGGCCGGTTGTCGGCGATGACCTGGGTCTTGTAGAGGTCGCCCAGCAGCTGCCCGAGCTGGCGGGCAAGGAAATCGCTCGCGCTGCCTGGAGGAAACGGTACGACCAGCCGCACCGGCCGGGTCGGAAATACGTCGGCTGCATGCAGTGCAGTCGAGTACGTCATCGAGCCGAGCGCCGAAACCAGCGCGCAGCCGAACGCGGCGCGTTGCGCGATGTGCATTGCTTTCTCCTGTTGTTTGTCGTTGGTGCGCGGCAGGTCGTCGCCGGCGCCGGGCACCGCCGCAGCGGGGGCATGGCCCGCTGCTTCGTCGGTCCCGGATTCTAGACCAATCCCCGCGGGGCACTGCCGCACCCGGGCGCCGTTGCACCCGGGCGCCGTTGCAGCCAGAATGTCGGCCAGCCGCCGTGGCACTGCCACACAGATCGGAACTGCGAGGAGAAGAAAGATGGCCATCACGTTCAACGAACGCACCATTGCGGGCGAGACGACCGGGGTGGGGGTGACCCGCCAGCGCCTGCTCACGGCCGACCGGGTTCCCGGTTCGCGCATCCGGCTCGACCGCTGGTCGCTGTCGGGCCGCGCGGTGGCGCCGGTAGAGATCGGCGCCGGTGCGGTCGGCTGGTTCCAGGTGCTGTCGGGCGCTCTGCAACTCACCCGTGCCGGCGATGCGCAGGGTCAGGCGCTCGGCGACTCGAACGTGGTGTTCCTGCCGCCCGGGTTCCGCGGCACGCTCGCGAGCGAAGGCGGGGCGCAACTGCTGTTCGCCGAGGTCCCCGAAGCGTCCGTGATCGATCCGGCGCTCGTCAGCGCGCCCCCGCCGCTGCGCGTGGTCGACTGGCGGCGCGAACCGGTACTCGACTCCGAGCACGACGCGCGCAAGCGCATCTATCTGGTCACGCCGAAGCTGTTCGGCACGACTGCGGTCAAGGGCGAGATGATCATCTACCCGCCCGGCACGATGGCGGCGAATCACCACCACGAGGGGGCCGAGCACTTCATGTACATGCTGCGCGGGCGCGGCATCGCGCACGCGAACGAGTCCCCGTTCCCGGTCGAGGCGGGCGACGTCGTCTGGTTCGCCGATCACGAGCGGCACTTCTTCATCAGCGAGGGCGACGATGACATGGTGTTCGTCGAGTTCTTCGCCCCCGGCGAGTACAAGACCGTATGGGCACCCGGCGCCTCCGTCTGCACGTGGGTCGCGACCGGTCGCGACATCAACGGCAACGAGCCGGTGCGACAGATCCGCACTCACAGTTCGGCGGACAAGAAGGCGCAGGTCGACGTCTGACCGCGTGCGCTGACCGCGTGCGAGTCGTCGCGCGAGCGCGCCGCCCGGACGGCCGGGCCGCGACGCCGCGCTCGTGCAGGACCGGCCTGCACCCGCGTGACCTCAGCAGGAGACATCGATGAAATCGGGGGCAGTCAGGCTGCGCTGGGGAGTTGCGCTCGCCGCGCTGGCATCGGCGCTTGGCAGCGCACCGCACGCGGAGGCTGCGGCTCAGCCGCAGTCGTCGGGTCAGGCGCCGCCAGCGGCTCAGGCGCAGCCGGCGCCCGGCGTCGGCGGCTCGCAGACGATCGACTGCCCGGCGGTGGTGCCGGCAGGTACCGTGTGCACGGTCGGCGTCGATGCCAACGGCGCGCACTGGCTGATCGCGATCCCGGCCAACTGGAACAAGGTGCTGGTGGTGCACGCGCGCGGAGGCCCCGAGCTGCAGGCCGTAGGCGTCAAGCGCAGCCTCGAGGATCTCACCCGCTGGTCGCTGTGGGTGCGTGATGGCTATGCCTACGCGGCTTCGCAGTATCGCCGCGGCGGCTACGGTGCGCTCTCCGCCGCCGAGGACACCGAGAATCTGCGCCAGCTGTTCGTGTCGAAGTTCGGCAAGCCGCGGCGCACGATCCTGCACGGCCAGTCGTGGGGCGGGCTGGTCGGCGCGAAGGTGATCGAGCTGTATGCAAGCGGGCCCGGCGGAGCGCGCAACTACGACGGGGCGCTGCTCACCAGCGGCGTTCTGGCCGGAGCCACCCGCGCCTACGACTTT
>CANGUQ010000268.1 GCA_947456915.1 Betaproteobacteria bacterium | reverse complement strand
TGCCGCTCGGCCCGCGCACCCTGCTTGCCTTCAGCCACGACGTGGCGGCCGCGAGCATGGCCTGGTGCATCGCGTTCTGGCTGCGCTTCAATCTCGAGATTCCCGAGCCGTTCTTCGGTGCGATGCTGTCCGCGCTGCTGTGGGTGGTACCGCTGCAGGCCGGCGTGTTCTGGGCGTTCGGGCTCTACCGCGGGATCTGGCGCTACGCCAGCCTCGCCGATCTGCAGCGCATCGGGCTGGCAGTGCTGGTGGCGACCATGGCGGTAGCGATGGTGCTGCTGCTGCAGGGGCGACCGACGGGCGTACCGCGCTCGGTGCTGCTGCTCGATCCGCTGCTGCTGGCGATGATGATGGGGGGCAGCCGGCTGCTCTACCGCATCTGGCGCGAACGGCGCGGCAGCGCGCCTGCAGCGGGTGCGCGCAGCGTGTTCGTGATCGGCGCCGGCGATGCGGCCGCCGGTCTGGTGAAGGAACTCGCGCGCAGTCGCGACTGGCGCGTGGCCGGCCTGTTCGACGACAACGCAGCCAAGCACGGTCGCTCCATCCACGGTGTCAAGGTACTCGGCGCGCTCGACCGGATGGCCGCCGCGCGCGCGATGACCCCCGTCACCCACGCGATCATCGCGATGCCCGCCGCCGACCACCGCGAGCGTCGTCGTGCTGCCGAGCTCGCCACCGCCGCCGGGCTGCAGGTGCTCACCGTGCCCTCGTTCGACGATCTGATCAGCGGCAAGGTCACCGTGTCACAGATCCGTGCGGTCGAGCTCGACGACCTGCTCGGGCGTGACCCGGTGGTGCTCGACGACGCCGGCATGACCCAGTGGCTCACCGGACGCGTCGTGCTGGTCACCGGTGCAGGCGGGTCGATCGGCTCGGAACTGTGCCGGCAGGTCGCGCGCTTCCGCCCGCAGCGCCTGGTGCTGGTCGACAGCTCGGAGTTCGCGCTCTACCAGATCGAGCAGGAGCTGGGCGAGGCGGCGTTTCGCGACCGCCACGGCGCGATCGACATCGTGCCGCTCGCCGCAGACGTCCGATCGGCTGCACGCCTCGCGCAGATATTCGCGCAACACCGGCCCAGCGTGGTGCTGCACGCCGCGGCGTACAAGCACGTGCCGCTGATGGAATCGGGCAACTGCGGCGAAGCGGTACTGAACAACGTGCTGGGCACCTGGGTCGTCGCGCGTGCGGCGATCGAGGCCGCGGTGGAGAAGTTCGTGCTGATCTCCACCGACAAGGCGGTCAACCCGACCAACGTGATGGGGGCGACCAAGCGGCTGGCGGAAATGGTCTGCGCCCGTCTTCAGGACGCGCCCCGCAGCACCCGCTTCGTGATGGTGCGCTTCGGCAACGTTCTGGGCAGTGCCGGCAGCGTCATCCCGAAGTTCCGCGCGCAGATCGCGGCCGGCGGTCCGGTGACGGTGACCGACCCGCGGATCACGCGCTACTTCATGTCGATCCCCGAGGCGGCGCAACTCGTGCTGCAGGCGGGGCTGATGGGCCGCGGCGGCGAGCTGTTCGTGCTCGACATGGGCGAGCCGGTGCGCATCGCCGATCTGGCGCGGCAGATGATCCGCCTGTCGGGCTTCTCGGAGGACGACATTCGCATCACCTATACCGGTCTGCGGCCGGGGGAGAAGCTGTACGAGGAACCGCTCGCCGGCGATGAGCAGACGCTGCCCACGCCGCACCCGAAGCTGCGCATCGCGCAGGCGCGGGAGACGGAGGCGGACTTTCTCGAGCAGCTCGGCAGGTGGCTCGACGCGCTGCGCGCGGCGCCCGCTGGCGACGCGGCCGTGAAGACGCAACTCGCGCTGTTCGTGCAGGAGTACCGGCGCGACGATGCCGCCAGCGCGCCGGGCGCCGCGGCCGGCGAGGAGGCCGGCACCGCGGCCGCGGCCGTCCCCGGTGCCCTCACCGCGCCGGCGAGGATCTAGCATGCCGGCGAGCCGCGCCCAGTTGCTGCGTACCGCGCTGTCGCTGCGCGCGAGCGGGCGGCTCTATCCGCTCGACGACGCGGGTCTGGACGACGTGTTCCACGGCAGCATCGATCGCTTCGTGCTGATCGCACAGCGTCTGCAGGGCTGCCAGCGTGTGCTGGACGTGGGTGCCGGGCACGGCATGCTGCTCGCGCTGCTGCGCGCGCTGGGACATCGCTGCCACGGGGTGGACCACGAGGACATGCGTGCGCGCCACCCGGTCGCCTACGACAGCGCCGGGCGGTACGGCGAGCCGATCGGCTTCACCGTGGCCAACGTCGAGGTCGATGCGCTGCCCTTCACGGACGCCTCGTTCGACGCCGTGGTGTGCTGCCAGGTGCTCGAGCACTTCACGCATTCTCACCTGCCGGCGGTGCGCGAGATGCGGCGTGTGCTCGCGCCCGGGGGCGTACTGGAGATCGACGTGCCGAACGTCGCCGCGCTGCGCAACCGCAGCCGGCTGCTGCGCGGTCGCAACATCACCTACGACTACGCCGAGCACTACCTGCACGCCGCACCGGTGCTGTACGGCGGACGCTCGTTCTTTCCGCTGCGCCACAACCGCGAATTCACCCGCGATGAGCTGCGCCTGCTGCTCGCCGCGGCGGGATTCACGCAGATCGAGGTCGACTGGCTGAAGTCGCGCCGTCTGCGCCACGGTCTGGCACGCCTGCGCTCGCTGGGCACCGCACTGAAGGACGCAGTGCCTTCGCTGCGCAAGTCGCTGATCGCCTTCGCCGTCAAGTGAGCACCGACTCCGGATCCGTTCCCGCACGCGCTGCAGCGGGGAGCCTGCCCGCGACAACTGCCGGGCGCATCGACGCCGCAGGCGGATTCGCCATCGCCGCGCTCGCCTTCGCCGTGCCGATCTCGACCGCGCTCGCCAACGTCGCGCTCGTCCTCGTCGTCGCCTGCTGGGTGGCAGGCGGCAGCTATCGCGCCAAGCTGCGCTGCTGGATCGAGCAGCCGGTCGCCCTTGCCGCCGTGCTGCTGTTCGCCTGGCTGTGCCTGTCGCTGCTCTGGGCGGGCGGCTTCGGTGCGGATCAGGCACGGTATCTGCGCAAGTACGCCGATCTGCCGCTGGTCGCGGTGTTCCTCTGGTTCTGCCTGCACGAGCCCACGCGCGAGAGAGCGCTGCAGGGCTTCGCTGCAGCGATGCTGCTCACGCTCGCGCTGTCGTGCGCCGCCGCTGCGGGCGTGCTGCCGGCGTTCTCGTGGCTGCGGGCCGAACCGGGCAACGCAGTCGTGTTCAAGCTGCACATCACGCACGGACTGCTGATGGCGCTCGCCGCCCTGCTGTTCCATCTGAACGCACGCGCGGCACGGCGGCCCCTCGCGCGGGTGCTGTGGTCAGCCGCGGCCGCACTGGCGCTGTTCAACGTGCTGTTCATGGTGCAGGGGCGAACCGGCTATCTGGTGATCGCCGCCTTCGTCGTGCTCGCCTGCGCCGTACGCTTCGGCTGGCGCGGGCTGATGCTCGCGGCGGTTGCGGTGACGGTGGCTGCCGGCGGCCTCTATCAGGCCTCGCCTGCGCTCAAGCAGCGCGTGGACAAGGCCATCGCCGAGTTCTCGCGCTGGGACCGCGCGCAACCGGCACGCGAGGAGGATTCGGTCGGGCGCCGACTGGAGTTCTACAGCGTGAGCAGCGAGCTCGTCCGGCAACGGCCGCTGCTCGGCTACGGGCTGGGGAACTTCCCTGCCGCCTATCGCGCCCGCGTCGAGGGCAGCGGTTGGCTGCCCACGAGCAATCCGCACAACGAGTATCTGCTGCTGGCGGTGCAGGCGGGACTGCCGGCGGTCGCGCTGTTTCTGCACCTGCTCGCGCGCATGATTCTGGCCGCTCGCGGGTTCGCGAGCGAGCGCGACCGCACGCTCGCGCTGGCGCTGCCGGTGTGGCTCGCCACCGGCTGTCTGGTCAACGCGCTGCTGATCGACCACACCGAGAGCCTGCTGTTCGCGCTGCTCGCGGGCGTGCTGTTCGCGCGCGCCGCCGGCACGCCCTCACCGGTCGCCGAAGTCGCGCCGGCAGCGGCGGGCGCAGCCGCAGGATGAACGCTCCGGTCGCTTCGACCTGCCCGGCAGCAGCCGATGCCGGCGCAACCGATCCGCGCTCGCTGTCGGTGGTGATCATCGCGCGCAACGAGGCGGCGCGCATCGGGCGCTGCATCGCGTCGGTCGACTTCGCCACCGAGGTGATCGTGCTCGACGGTGGCAGCACCGACGACACCGTGGCGATCGCGCGCGCCGCCGGTGCACGCGTTGAAGTCGCTGCCGACTGGCCCGGTTTCGGTGCGCAGAAGAACCGTGCGCTCGCGCTCGCGCGCTGCGCCTGGATACTCTCGCTCGACGCCGACGAGTGGGTCGACGCGGCGCTCGCCGCCGAGATCGGCGCAGTGCTCGCGCAGCCTTCACCCGCGCCGGTGTACCGGATGCCGAGGCGCTCGCGCTACTGCGGTCGGGTGATGCGCCACGGCGGATGGCACCCCGACTACGTGACGCGCCTGTGGCAGCGCGGCAAGGCACGCTTCTCGGACGACCTCGTGCACGAGCGGGTGCTGAGCGAAGGGGGGAAGCCGGCACCCCTGAGCGCGCCGCTCGATCACGACGCCTTCGAGAATTTCGAGCAGGTGCTCGCCAAGCTCAACCGCTACTCGAGCGACGGTGCGGCCATGATGCACGCGCGCGGAGCGAAGGGCTCGGTCGGTCGCGCGCTGCTGCACGGCGGCTGGACGTTCTTTCGCACCTACGTGCTGCGTCGCGGCTTTCTCGATGGCCGCCACGGACTGCTGCTCGCGATCTCCAACGCCGAAGGCAGCTTCTACCGTTACCTCAAGCTGATGCACCTCGAGCGATGAGCGGTGAGACGCCCGTACTGGCCGTGGTGGTCACGACCTACAACCGCCCGGACGCGCTGGCGCGCGTGCTGCAGGCGTACCTCGCACAGGACGATCGTGCAATCGAGATGCTGATCGCCGACGACGGATCGGGCGACGCGACGCGGCAGACGGTCGAGCGCTTCGCGCGCAGCGCCCCGTTTCCGGTGCGTCACATCTGGCATCCCGACGCGGGGTTCCGGGCCGGCACGATCCGCAATCGCGCGATCGCCTCCACGCGGGCCGACTACCTCGTGTTCACCGACGGTGACTGCATCCCGCTGCCGGGCTTCGTCGCGCGCCATCGCGCGCTGGCGCAGTCGGGCTGGTTCGTCGCCGGCAACCGGATGCTGCTGTCCGAGCGGTTCACCGCGCGCGTGCTGCAGGACACGATCGAACTGGAGCGCTGGCCGGCGTGGCGCTGGGCGTGGCACTGGCTCGCACGCGACGTCAACCGGATCGCGCCGCTGTTCGCGCGTGCCGATGGCCCCTGGCGACTGCGTACGCCGCAGCGCTGGGAAGGCGCCAAGACCTGCAATCTCGCCGTGTGGCGCGAGGATCTGGAGCGGGTCAACGGCTTCGACGAGTCCTACGGCGGCTGGGGACTGGAAGATTCCGATCTGGTGATCCGCCTGCTGCATGCGGGCGTGCGGCACAAGAACGGCCGCTTCGCCACCCCGCTAGCGCATCTGTGGCACGCCGAGAACGATCGCAGCGGGCTCGCTCACAACCGGCAGCGACTCGACGCGCTGATCGCCTCGCGTGCAGTGCGCGCGCCGACCGGTCTCGCCGAGAACGCGCGCGCGGCGAGTGCCGGCGGCACGATCGGTGCCACGACGCCCGGTGACGTACCCGCCGCCGCGCTGAAGCAAACGGCTGTCGCCGCGGCGAGTGCAGCAGCGCCCCCCGACAGCGCCACCGCACCGCGATGAGCGCCGCCACGCCGACGCCATCGGCC
>CANGUQ010000267.1 GCA_947456915.1 Betaproteobacteria bacterium | reverse complement strand
TGATCGATCTGAACCGCGTCGACGGCCTCGCCGGCATCGCCGAGCACGACGGAAAGGTCGTCATCGGTGCGATGACGCGCCAGCGCGAGATCGAGTTCTCGCCGCTCGTCGCGCAGCGACTGCCGCTGCTGGCCGAAGCGATCCAGTGGGTCGGCCATCGCCAGACGCGCAACCGCGGCACCTTCGGCGGCAGTCTCTGTCACCTCGACCCTTCGGCGGAACAGCCGACGGTGGCGATGGCGATGGATGCGGTCCTGTCGATCGCCGGGCCGCGAGGCGCGCGGGAACTGCCGATGCGCGACTTCGCCGTCGACCTGATGACGCCGGCACTCGACGACGGCGAGATCCTGCTGCGCGCCACCTTCACGCCGTGGGCGCCCGGTCACGGCTGGGCATTCATCGAGTTCGCCCGTCGCCACGGTGACTACGCGATCGTCGCGGTCGCGGTGCTGATCGAACTCGACGCTGCGGGACGTGCAACGCGCGTGGCGATCGCGCTCGGAGGCGTGTGCGCAACACCGCTGCGGGTGAGCGCTGCCGAACAGGCGCTGCTGGGCACGCAGGTGGCCGCCGCCGACATCGAGCGCGCGGCGCAGAGCTGCGCCGCGGTGGACGCACTGGGCGACGCACAGGTACCGGCGTGGTATCGCCAGCGGCTCGCGCGTACCCTCACCGCGCGCGCAATCGCGCTCGCCATTGCCCGCGCACGAGGGGGACAGGCATGAACACCGCAATCCCGTCCGCCGAGGCGCTCGACGCCGACGGCGAGCCGCTGCGCGCGATCGAACTGACCGTCAACGGCACTGCGTGTGCGCATCGCGTCGCCGAGCGGCGCAACCTCGCGGACTTCCTGCGCCACGATCTGCACCTCACGGGCACGCACGTCGGATGCGAGCACGGCGTGTGCGGCGCATGCACCGTGCTGGTCGACGGCGTGAGCACGCGCAGCTGCCTGATGCTGGCGGTGCAGGCCGACGGCGCGCGCGTCGACACCGTCGAGTCGCTGGGCGGGGGCGCTCCCGGCAGCGGCCAGCTCGACACTCTCCAGCAGTCGTTTCACGAGCGGCACGGCCTGCAGTGCGGCTTCTGCACGCCGGGCATCCTGATGTCGCTGACCGAACTGCTGCGTGACGACCCGCAGGCCGACGAGCAGGCGGTACGCATCGTGCTGTCCGGGCACCTGTGCCGCTGCACCGGCTACCAGAACATCGTCGCCGCCGCGCTCGACGCGCTCGCCAGGCTGCGCGCTGCCGGCGGAGCGATGGACGTCCCGGGCGTCCCTTCGGCCGCACCGGCCACCGTCGCGCACGCCGACACGGCCGTGCGTGCGGCGCGTACGCAGTTCGGCAGCGCGGCGCTGCGCATCGAGGACGTCCCGCTGCTGCGCGGCGAAGGCCGCTTCCTCGACGACATCCGCATGCCCGAGGTGCTGCACGCCGCCTTCCTGCGCAGCCCGCACGCGCACGCGCGGGTGCTGCGCGTGGACGTCGCGGCGGCGCGCGCGCTGCCGGGCGTGGTCGAAGTGTTCGACGCTGCGCGCCTCGGACGCGAGCTCACCAGCCTGCGCATGCCGCTGGGCTTCCCGTCGGCGACGCTGCAGAAGAACATCACGCCGTGGGTGCTCTCGTGCAGCGAGGTCGCCTTCGTCGGCGAGGCCATCGTCATGGTGGTGGCGAACTCGCGGGCAATCGCCGAAGATGCGCTGGCGGCGATCGACATCGAGTTCGAACCGCTGCCCGCGGTCCACGACTGCCGCCTCGCGATCGAGCCGCACAGTCCCGTCGTGCGCAGTGATGCCGTCGCCAATGTCGCCGAGCAGTTGCGCGTGGGCTTCGGCGACGTCGACGCCGCGTTCGCCAAGGCCGCCCACGTGTTCGAGCAGACGCTGTTCGTGCACCGGGGCGCCGCGCACCCGATGGAGGGCCGCGGCGTGCTCGCCCGCTTCGATCCGGTCGAAGGGGCACTCACCGTCTGGACGTCCACCCAGATGTCGCACGAGGTGATGCACGCGGTCGCGGCGATGCTCGGCATGGACCAGCACAACGTCCGGGTGATCGCGCCCGATGTCGGCGGCGGCTTCGGCGCGAAGTACCTGACCTACCCGGAGGAAGTGGCGATCCCGGCGGCGGCCCGCTGCCTCGGCCGCCCGGTGAAGTGGGTGGAAGATCGCGCCGAACACTTCGTGAGCGCGATCCAGGAGCGCGACCAGCACTGGGACGTGGCGATCGCCGTCGACGCCGACGCGCGCATCCTCGGCGTGCGCGGACGCCTGCTGCACGATCAGGGCGCCTATACGCCGCAAGGGATCAATCTGCCCTACAACGCGGCGACTTCGGTCACCGGACCGTACCGCGTTCCCGCCTACGGTCTGGACGTGATCATCTGCCAGACCAACAAGACGCCGGTGATCCCGGTGCGCGGTGCCGGCTATCCGCAGGCGGCGTTCGTGATGGAGCGACTGCTCGATCGCGTCGCGCGTGAACTCGCGCTCGAGCGCGACGAGGTGCGCCGACGCAACCTGATCGCGCCGCAGAAGATGCCCTACGACAAGGGGCTGACCAATCGCGCCGGCGTGCGCTCCATCATCGACAGCGGCGACTATCCGTCGACGCAGGCAGCCGCACTCGCACGCATCGACCACGCGCGGTTTCGCGAGCGCCAGCGCGACGAGCGCGTCCGTGGCCGTCACATCGGCCTCGGGCTTGCCAACGCGGTCAAGGCCACCTCGCGCGGACCGTTCGAATCCGCGGTGATCCGCATCTCGCCGCAGGGCCGCATCGACCTGCACACGGGCGCGCTGGCGATGGGGCAGGGTCTGGCCACCGCACTCGCCCAGATCGCCGCCGACCAGCTCGAGGTACCGCTGGCGATGATCAACGTGACCTGCGGTGACACCGGTCGCGTCTCGCTGGGCATGGGCGGCTTCGCGAGCCGGCAGACGGTGATGGCCGGCTCGTCGGTCCACCTGGCAGCAGTGGAAGTGCGCGACAAGGCGTTGCGGGTGGGCGCGCAACTGCTGGGCGTGCCGCTGGAACGGCTGCGGCTGCGCGACGGGCGCGTCGAGGTGATCGACGATGCCACCCGCGCACTGACGCTGGGGGCGATCGCGCACAAGCTCAAGGGCGCACCCGGCTACTCGCTGCCCCCGGGCGTCACACCCGGGCTGGAGGCGACCGGGCTGTTCCAGACCAATGCGCAGGCGCACGCCAACGCCTGTCACGCCTGCGAGGTGGAAGTCGACCCCGGAACCGGCGCGGTGCGCATCCTGCGGTACGTCGCCGTGCACGACAGCGGCCGGCTGGTGAACCCCGCGCTCGCGCTCGGGCAGATTCACGGCGGCATCGTGCACGGCATCGGCAATGCGCTGTTCGAGAAGATGGGCTACGACGAGGCGGCGCAGCCGACCACCGGCACCTTCGCCGACTACCTGTTGCCCACGGCGACGGAAATCCCGCCGATCGAGGTGATCTTCATCGAGACGCCCTCGCCGACCAATCCGATCGGCGTCAAGGGCATCGGCGAGGCGGGCACGATTCCGGTCGCACCAGCGATCATCTCCGCGATCGAGGACGCGCTCGCGCCATGGCAGGTGCGGCTGAACGAGGCGCCGCTGTCGCCGGTGCGCATCCTCGAGTGCATTGCGGCTGCGCAGTCCGGACGCACGCCGGACTGACGGTCGGGGGCGCCCGTGCCGCGGGCTGTGCCCCTCCGCCGATCGCGCCGCGAGCGTCGCGCTCCTGCAGCGGGCGCGGCGCGTCTCAGCCCGCGAGGAGCCGCCAGCTGCTCTGCACCGCCAGCCCGACCGCCATCGCCCACAGGAACACGCGCAGCAGCTTCTTGTACGTCTTCGCGTCGATGCGGTCCTGTATCGCCCAGCCTGCACGCATCGTCGCCAGCGCCATCACGGTCAACGGGACGGACGCGATCAGTGCAGCGGTGGTGAGCTGTCCCGTGGCGGCGAGCGCTCCTGTCTGCACCAGTCGCGCGCTGAGGAAGCACGCGTTCATGATCTGCGTCATCGCGATCACCGACATGCCGAGCGCGGAGAAGTAGACGAGGATCGGCGGCAGCGCGACGTTGACCGAACCGGACAGGAAGCCGCCGAGGAACCCGGCCAGCGCGCCGGTGGCGCGCGGGTGCTCGCGGATCGACCGCCAGTCGACGCGATTGAGCGCCTCCTGTCGCAGATAGACGAACAGCGCCACCGCGAGAAACAGCTTCAGCGCATCCTGTGGTGCGTAGATCAGCAGCTTGGTGCCGATCAGCGCGCCGGGAAGCGTCCACGCCGCGACCCGCCAGTGCTCGCCCAGACTCTGGCGCCAGTTGCCGCCGCGGAAGATCGCCACCACGCCGGTGATCATGTTCGGCAGTACCGTCACCACCACCGCGGTGCGGATGTCCATCAGCATGGCCAGCAGCGGGGTGGCGATCACCGGAAAGCCGAACCCGATCGCACCCTGTGCCAGCCCGGCAATGGCCACCACCGCGAACACGGCCACCCACAGCCCCACCGACAACTCCGCTTCCATCACACCCCGCAACCTGCGGCTGGAGACGTCGTCGTGTCCCCCCGCATCGTCAATCCGTGAATACGCCGAACCCGCCAGTGACGACGAGCGCCGACGAGGCGCCGCGGCGCCAGCGCACCTCGTCCGGGTCGCCGCCCGGCGCGGCTCAGGCGGTGCCGCCGACCGTGAGGCCGTCGATGCGCAGCGTGGGCTGACCGACGCCCACCGGCACGCTCTGACCTTCCTTGCCGCAGGTGCCCACTCCGGAATCGAGCCGCATGTCGTTGCCGATCATCGACACGCGGGTGAGCGCATCGGGTCCGTTGCCGATCAGCGTCGCGCCCTTGACCGGATACATCAGCTTGCCGTCCTCGACCAGCCACGCTTCGGAGGCGGAGAACACGAACTTGCCGCTGACGATGTCGACCTGTCCGCCGCCGAAGTTCGCCGCGTAGAGGCCGCGCTTGACCGACTGGATGATCTCCTGCGGATCCTTGTCGCCGTTGAGCATGTAGGTGTTGGTCATGCGCGGCATCGGCAGGTGCGCGAACGATTCGCGCCGACCGTTGCCGGTCACCGGCATCTTCATCAGCCGCGCGTTCATCGCGTCCTGGATGTAGCCACGCAGCACGCCGTTCTCGATCAGCACGGTGCACTGAGTCGGATTGCCCTCGTCGTCGACGTTGAGCGAGCCGCGCCGCTGCGCGATCGTGCCATCGTCGATCACCGTGACGCCGGGTGCGGCCACACGCTGGCCGATGCGGCCGCTGAACGCCGAGGTGCCCTTGCGGTTGAAGTCGCCCTCGAGTCCGTGGCCCACCGCTTCGTGCAGCAGCACGCCCGGCCAGCCCGGCCCGAGCACGACGGTCATCGAGCCGGCAGGCGCCGGGCGTGCCTCGAGATTGAGCAGCGCCTGGTCGACCGCCTGCTTCGCGTAGTCGGCGATCACCTCGTCGGTGAAGTACGCATAGTCGAAGCGTCCGCCGCCGCCGGCGCTGCCCTGCTCGCGTCGGCCGTCCTGCTCGACGATCACCTGCAGCGACAGGCGAACCAGCGGCCGCACGTCGGCGCTGCGCAGGCCGTCGTGACGGGCAATCATCACCACCTCGTACTGCCCCGCGAGCGATGCGATCACCTGCGTGACGCGCGGATCGCGCGCGCGCGCGCAGCGCTCGATGCGCTCGAGCAGCCGCACCTTGGCGGACTCGTCCAGGCTGCCCAGAGGATCGCGCGGCACGTACAGCTCGCGCGCGAGTCCGGTGCGCGCCGCCGGGACCGCGCACGTCTGGCCCGCGCGCGCGATCGCGCG
>CANGUQ010000266.1 GCA_947456915.1 Betaproteobacteria bacterium | reverse complement strand
CGCTGCGGGCGTGCCTGCCAGTTCATCCGGCCCGACTATCCGGCGCTGGAGGCGCAGGTACACGGGCGTGCGCGCGATGCGCAACGCCCCGACGAGCTGCACTTCGGCCCGCTGCAGCGGATGCTGCGTGCCTCGCTGGTGCCACCGCGCTCCGGCGCCCAGTGGACGGGCATCGCCACCAGGCTGGGCGAGCGGCTGCTGGAGACCGGCGCCGTCGACGCCGTGCTGGCGATGGGCAGTGCGCCCGGGGATCCGTGGCGACCGGTGCCGCGGCTGGTGACCCGCGCGGCTGACATGGCGCAGGTGCGCGGGATGAAGATGGGCTACGCGCCGCTGCTCGCGCTGCTCGAGCCGGCGCGTGCGCGCGGCTTCAGGCGGCTGGCCGTGATCGGCATCCCGTGCCAGGTGTATGCGCTGCGCGCGCTCGAGCGCGAGCTGGGCTTCGAGCGCCTGTACGTGATCGGCACGCCGTGCTCGGACAACACCACGACCGAGCGTTTCCACGGCTTCCTCGAACTGGTCGCGCGCTCGATCGACGAGTCGCCGGCGGCGATCACCTATCTGGAGTTTCGCGCCGACTATCACGTCGAGCTGCGCTTCAGCGATGGCCGGGTGAGCGCGATACCGTTCCTGATGCTGCCGCTGTCGAAGCTGCCGCCGGACTTCTTTCCGCTCACCTGCCGCACCTGCGTCGACTACACCAACGTGCTGGCCGATCTCACCGTCGGCTACATGGGCGGCGAAGGCGAGCAGTGGCTGCTGGTGCGCAATGCGCGCGGCGAGGAGCTGATCGGGCTGCTGGGCGCGGAGCTGCGCGCGCGCGCTCCGGGCAGCGCAGGCAAGCGGCGCGGTCCGGTCAAGGGGTTTCTCGCCAACGTCGAGCGTGCCGCCGGCGGTCTGCCGCTGCGCCAGATGCCCGACTGGCTGCGGCCGTTGATGGGCTGGCTGATGCCGCGCATCGGGCCGCGCGGTCTGGAGTTCGCGCGCGCGCGGGTCGAGATGAAGGCAGTGGAGAGCGTCGTGCATCTGCGGCGCGAGCAGCCGCGCCGGTTGCGCTCGATGCTGCCGCCGCACGTCTGGCGGCTGGTCGCGCCCTACGGGCTCACCCCGCGCGCAGGCGAGCGTGCGCGCGAGAGCGCGCGCGGCGAGGAAGGCGAGCGCGGCTGAACCACCGCCGTCGGTGGTGTGCGGCCGTTGCCGCGGGGTCTGCGATCGTGCGGCGATCGCGCCGGGCCGTGCGTTTGCACGCCCGTGCCCCGCCGCGCTCCGGTGCCGCGGATCAGGCTGCTTTGGCGAACGCGGCAGCCACTTCCTTCTCGTAGGCCTCGCACTTCTGCACACTGGCGCGCTCGCGCATGCGCAGCATGTGCGCATCGCAGTTCGGGTAGGCCGACAGGTCGAGCTTGAACTGCGTGGCGCGCCGGTAGCACCAGAAGAAGTAGGTGTCGACTGCAGTGAAGTGATCGAAGAACCACGCGCGCCCGGCGAGCAGGCCCTCGGCGATCCGGAGGTCCTCGAACAGGAGCTTCTGCGCCACGCGCTTCACCCCGTCGAAGGCTTCGGGCATGTCGCAGTAGTTCTCCGGGCGGGCATTGGGCGTGAGGTGCGGGTGCACCGTGGACGCGAACCACGCCATCAGCGATATCGCCTTGAACTCGTCGAAGCCCGAGGGCAGCAGCTTCGCGGCGGGCCAGGTGCGTGCGATGAACTGTGCGATCGCGACGTTCTCGGTGAGCGGGTAGCCGTCGACCCCCAGCACCGGTACCTTGCCCTTGGGATTGACCGCCAGATACTCGGGCGTCTTCTGCTGCTTCGCACCGGTGTTGACCGTGCTCAC
This sequence comes from Betaproteobacteria bacterium, assembly GCA_947456915.1. Taxonomy (GTDB): domain Bacteria; phylum Pseudomonadota; class Gammaproteobacteria; order Burkholderiales; family CAIKXV01; genus CAIKXV01. The sequence goes on along the minus strand of CANGUQ010000266.1, from coordinate 3,985 downwards.
CTCGAATTGCGCGCCGGCCTCGGTCAGGTTGACGTACGGTACCAGCGAACAGGCCATCGGCGCGTAGAACAGGGTCAGCTTCATCAGGGTCTCCTCAGGGGGGCAGGCGGCCGGCGGGGCCGATCGCTCGCGCCCCCCCAGTCCGCAGCAGGACTGGTCGGAGGGCAGGCGTGTCCGGCGGCCGCGCAGGCCCGGCTCTTGCGTCGGCGAGCAATATCCTAGCGCGCCGGGCTGCCATCGCGCTAGCATGTGCAACCCACCTGTCCTGCCGCAATGGGCCTCTCCCGCGCCGATCTGGAAGCCGACCGACTGCGCCGGCACTACGAGCAGTTCCATCCGGAACTGGCCGTTACGCCGCGACACGAATTCGACGCCTCGCTCGAGCGTGCACTGCACGTACTGGGCGAGGGGAACGACCTGTGGCTGTTCGCCTATGGCTCGCTGATCTGGAATCCGCTGTTCCACTACAGCGAGCGCCGTCCTGCGCTGGTGCACGGGCTGCACCGGCGCTTCTGTCTGTGGTCGCGCATGGGGCGCGGTTCTCCCGATCAGCCGGGGCTGATGCTCGCGCTCGAGCACGGCGGGCGCTGCCACGGTTTCGCGTTCCGTATCCCTGCGGCACAGGTGCGCCATGAGCTGACGCTGATCTGGCGGCGCGAGATGACCATCGGATCCTACGACGCGCGCTGGGTGCGTGCGGTGGCTGGCGGCGAGTCCCTGCGCGCGCTGTCGTTCGTGATCAATCGCCGCGGGCGACAGTACGCCGGCAAGCTGCCGACCGAGGAGATCGTGCGTGTTCTCGCCACCGCGCGCGGGCGCCTCGGCTCTGCGGCGGATTACCTGTTCCAGACCGTGGACTGTCTGCGCAGTCACGGCGTCAACGATGCGTCGCTGTTCGAGCTCGCAAAGCGCGTGTCGGCGGTGCACGCGGGCGAAGCGCAGCGTGGTGGCTGCTCCGGGGCGGGCGCGTGATCGTCCGCGAGCGGCAACGATGAGGGGCGCGGAGCGGGCGGCAGCGGGGCAGGCTCCATTCGTTTCTGTCCGGGCGTTCGCAACCGGGGACGCTGCGGGGATCGCTCACTGCATTCGTGGTTCGCGCGCTGCGTCCTGTGCTGACCGACGAGCCGAGCCGGAGCGATGAGCGAGGATTGCGCACGATGAGCGAGACAGCGCGTGTCGGCAGCTGGTACGGCGAACTGCTCGGCATCCACATCGCGCCCGAAGGTTCCGCGCCGATGATTGCGCTGGCGCAGGCGACGCTGATCGCGGGTACCGGCATCGAAGGCGATCGCTACGCGACCGGTCGCGGCTTCTACTCGCACGCTCCGCGTCCGGACCGGCAGATCACGCTGATCGAAAGCGAGACGCTGGAGGCGATCGAGCGCGATCACGGCATACCGATCGCGGCGCACGAGACACGGCGCAACCTCACTGTTCGCGGCGTACCGCTGAATCACCTCGTCGGGCGCGAGTTCCGGGTCGGGGAGTGCGTGCTCCAGGGGGCGCGGCTCAACGTCCCGTGCAAGTACCTCGACAAGCTGCTCGGTCGAGCGCTGTTCGGACCGCTGACCAACCGCTCCGGTCTGAACTGCCTGATCCTGCGCGGGGGCGTGATCCGGCCGGGCGATCCGGTCGCGCCGGCATAGCGGCCCGATCTGCAGCGGCGTGGCGAGCGCAGGGGCGCGTCGCCGGCCGCCCCCGCGCGCGAACGGCCACGGCGGGCTGATCGCCGTCACAATCCGCAACAGCGGCTCGCGCCTGCGGGCCTCGCCCGCCGAGGCTTCGCTCTGCCGTTCGATTCCGTGCCCCCCCCAGCCTCACGCTGATCCGCCACCTCGTCCACAAGGCCACCCTCGATGCTCGCTCAGCCCATTCCCCGCCTGCTCGCTGCCGCGTTCGCGGCGACCCTGGTTTCCGCCCCGCTCGCCGCGCAGCCGTTCCCCGCGCGGAGCCTGCGCATCGTCGTGCCGTACGCGCCGGGCGGTGTCGTCGATTTCGTCGGCCGCACCCTGGCGCAACGGCTCTCCGAGCAGCTCGGACAGAGCGTGGTGACCGACAACCGGCCGGGAGCAGGCGGCATCGTCGGTACCGAGGTGGCGGCACGCGCGGGCAACGACGGCTACACCCTGCTGCTGATGGACCCCGCGATCGTCATCAATCAGAGCCTGCAGCCGAAAGCGCCCTACGACGTGGCGAAGGACTTCGATACGGTCACCGTCGCCACGTCGTCGCCGCTCGTGCTCGCGATCAACCCCAGGGTCGCCGCGAGGTCGGTGAGCGAGCTCGCCATGCTCGCCAAGGCGAGGCCGGGCAGTCTCGCCTTCGCGTCCGCCGGCATCGGCACCACGCCGCACATGGCCGGCGAGTTCTTCAAGGCGCGTATCGGGCAGGACATCGTGCACGTGCCCTACAAGGGCAGCGGCCCGGCAATGCAGGATCTGGTCGGCGGCAACGTGCAGATGACGTTCTCGTCGATCGCCGCGGCGATCCCGTTCATCAAGGAAGGGCGTCTGAATGCGCTCGCCACGACGGGCGCGAGACGCGTCGCAGCGCTGTCCGACGTACCGACGATGATCGAGGCCGGCTACCCCGGTTTCGAAGTCGAGCTGTGGCAAGGCGTATTCGTTCCCGCCGGCGCGCCGAAAGACGTGATCGCGCGTCTGAACGCCGAGCTGGTGAAGGCGCTGCAGAGTGCGGAGGTGCGAGCAGCCCTGGCGAAGGTGGGTAACGAGCCGGTGGGCAGCCCTCCGGGCGATGCGGCGAAGTTCGTGCGCGCCGAGCTTGCCAAGTGGGCAAAGCTCGTCAGGGAGGCACGGATCAAGCCGGAATGAGGGCGGGAATGGCATGGGAAAAAGGCGCAAAGGTATTGACGCTTTGCTTGTAAAAAAGTATACTTAACAGTATTCAAGAACTTATGCTTATGAGCTTCGGTAACGTCCGCCAACATGAAGAGTTGTACAGGGCAGGACTGAAGACGATTCCCGTGTTCTGAAGGTCTTCAAGGCCCGGTAGCATTTCCAGGAATACTGGATTTCGCCGGGTTGTGGCGAGGCGGTCGAACCGCAACCGCAACCGCAACCGCAACCGCAACCGCAACCGCAACCGTTGCCTCGACCCTGGTCGGAATGCGCCGGACCGGCCCCTGTCGTTCCTGAGTCGATCCACCTCGGGCAGTCGACCGCGCGCGTCGTCGCGCGCGAGTCGGGCTCGTTCGAGGTCCTGTCCCCGAGCCCCCCTCTCTCGCCCGCATTGCCCTCGGGCGAGAACTCCGTTGCTTGCCCGCTGCCCGGCTCGTGCCGGGTGTGAAGTCCGGCCTGCGCCACGAGCGCGGTTCCGGTGCCGCGACGGTGCGGCAACAGACCGGCGGTGCGTGCGCGCCCGCAGGTTCGCCGTCCACATCCGCGCGCAGCGATCCCGCCGCCCGCGGTACGTCCTCACCATCCCTGGAGGTTCCATGCTGAAATCGGAGTGGAAGTTCGAGTACACCGGAGAGAAGCTCGCGGCCGCGGCCCGCCTCAAGTTCGACCATCACGACGCCGCAGTGCGCGACTGGCTCGCGCGCAAGGAGGCGGTGGTCACGACGATCCGCGCGGAAGGTCTGGAGATCGAGGAAAAGCTGACGCTCAAGGCCGCCATCACCTACAGCACGAAGTCGAGAGACTACGTCCGCGGCGGAGAAGTGATGATCCGCAACGATCTGCAGAAGAACCTCGCCGAGTGCTACGAGAAGCTCGCGTATCACACGCGCCGGCGCGACACCTTCGACGGCTGGGTGCAGGTGCTGGAGGCGAATCCGCACCGCAAGCTCGAGGTGCAGGTCGACGACTGGCTGTTCTTCTTCGGCAAGGACGTGTCTACCGGGGACGACGAGGAGTGATCGCCGCTGCGTCCGCGGCGCTGGCAATCGGCCCGCCGCCGCGCAGCGGTCTTCCTCTCGCCCGCGCAGCGATCGCGTCGACGGGAGCGGGCGGCGCCGCGCGGGGAT
>CANGUQ010000265.1 GCA_947456915.1 Betaproteobacteria bacterium | reverse complement strand
GATCGGTGCCGCAGCCACCGGCTTCGGCTCCACGACCGCAGGCTTGACCACGGGGGCCGCCACGACCGGCGGTGCCACGGTGTCGGTCGGCGTGAATCCGGGCGGGTCGATCAGCGTCGTGTACTCGCGCGTCAGTCGGCCCGACGCCCACACCAGTTCCACCAGCAATTCGACGAACGGATCATTGACCGGACGCGGACTGCTCACCCGCAGGATCATCGATCCGTCGCGACGCTGCTCGATGTTCAGACGCACCGAGGCGATGAATGCCGTGTACTCGAGATTGGCACGGCGGTAGGCGTCGGCGTTGGCGATGCGGGCCTGCATCGACGACAGCTCGTCCTTCGTCGCGTTCAGCTCGATCTCCGCATTGAGCGGCTGGCCGAGCGCGGACAGAACGGTCATCCGTCCCAGTCCGGCAGCCTCGACCGCGATGGGAGCGAACAGTGTCAGGGCAAGCGCGCAGGCGCCACACCAAGCGCGCAGAACGCTGAGAAAACTCGTACGCACGAGCCGTCCTTCAGGACTTGTCGGGGTTTGAATTTAACATCATGGGTTTACCGGTTCAAGCTCACCCTGTCTCTAATGTTACGGCACAACCGCAGCGGCTCGTTTGCCAATTTACGGCCGGGTGCGGGGCGCCTTGAATATTGTCGCGTGCATGCAACGCTTCGGCGCCCGGCGCGCGGCCCGGGCGGCGGCTCCGGCACACCCCGCCCCCCGCCGGCGCCACAGCTGCAGCGATCCGCGGGCGGCCTCGTCAGTCCCGGCCATCGGATCGGCTGCACCCAGGCCACAGCGGTCTCGACCGACCTGCCCGACATGGCCGGGCGCAGCGGCCGGGGCGGTACCGCGCCCTTCTCGCGTGCGGACCCTCCACCTGCTCCGGCCTCCCGGTTGCTGCCGGGTGTCCGACACCTCGCGCGCCCGACGGGTCCTCGCTGAATCACGCACGCCGCGATCAGGATCATGCGTCGCAACAAGGATCGCTGCGGCGCTGCCACCGCCGGCATCCGCCCACCGGCCCGATCGCTGCGGGCCGACGGGCATCGCCCCCCCCCCCGGGCGCTCGGCGCGAGACTCGGCACCTACCGTGCAGGCTGCTCGAGCAGGATGCGCAGCATCCGGCGCAGCGGCTCGGCGGCGCCCCAGAGCAGCTGATCGCCCACGGTGAACGCCGCAAGGTAGGTCGACCCCATCGGCAGCTTGCGCAGGCGCCCGATCGGCACCTTCAGGGTACCGGTGACAGCCGTCGGCGTGAGCCGGGCGAGCGAGTCCTCGCGCCGGTTGGGCACCACCTCGACCCAGTCGTTGGCACCCGCGAGCAGCGACTCGATCTCCCCCAGCGGCAAGTCACGGCTGAGCTTGATCGTGAGCGCCTGCGAATGGCAGCGCATCGCGCCGATGCGCACGCACACGCCATCCACCGGCACCGGGTCGGCGCTGCGGCCAAGTATCTTGTTGCACTCGGCCATGCCCTTCCATTCCTCCCTGCTCTGGCCGTTGCCCAGATCCTTGTCGATCCACGGCAGCAGACTGCCGGCGAGGGCGTGACCGAAGTGCTCGGTCGGGAGGCTGTCGCTGCGCAACTGCGCAGCGACGGCACGGTCGATGTCCAGGATGTTCGACTTCGGATCGGCCAGCAGCGGCTGCACGCTCGCGTGCGCGGCACCCATCTGCGCCAGCAACTCGCGCATGTTCTGTGCGCCGGCGCCCGAGGCGGCCTGGTAGGTCATTGCCGTCACCCACTCGACCACGCCGGCGCAAAACAGACCGCTCATCGCCATCAGCATCAGGCTGACCGTGCAGTTGCCGCCGATGAAGTCGCGGCCGCCAGCGACGAGCGCGCGATCGATGACGTCGCGGTTGACCGGATCCAGGATGATGACCGCATCATCCTTCATCCGCAGCGTGGAGGCCGCGTCGATCCAGTAGCCGCGCCACCCGGCGGCGCGCAGCCGCGGATGGATCGCCGTGGTGTAGTCGCCGCCCTGGCAGGAGATCAGCACGTCCATCGCGGACAGCGCCGCCACGTCGTTCGCGTTGGCGACCGTTGGCGCCGCTCCGGGCAGTACCATCGCGGCCTGCCCGGCCTGGCTGGTGGAGAACAGCGTCGTGCGCACCTGCGCGAAATCGCCCTCGTCCAGCATGCGCTGCACCAGCACCGAGCCGACCATCCCGCGCCAGCCGATCAGACCCACCTTCAACGTCGCTGCCATCGTCATCTCCAGCGCGAGTCGCGCCCGTCGCGCGTCGCTCGATCAGCCCAGGGCCGCAACCACCGCGTCACCCATCTCGCGGGTACCGATCACCGCCTGGCCCTTGTCCGCGATGTCGCCGGTGCGCAGCCCCTTCTGCAGTACACCGCTCACCGCCGCCTCGATGCGCCGCGCGAACCCGTCCTGATCGAGGCTGTAGCGCAGCAGCATCGCCGCCGACAGTATCGTCGCCAGCGGATTGGCGATGTTCCTGCCCGCGATGTCGGGGGCCGAACCGTGGATCGGCTCGTACAGGCCGCGGCGATCCGCATTGAGCGAGGCCGAAGGCAGCATCCCGATCGAGCCGGTGAGCATCGAAGCCTCGTCGGACAGGATGTCGCCGAACATGTTGCCGGTCACGATGACGTCGAACTGGCGCGGGTTGCGCAGCAGCTGCATCGCCGCGTTGTCGACGTACATGTGCGACAACTCGACCTGCGGAAACTCCCTCGCGGTCTCGGTGACGACGTCGCGCCACAGCTGCGAGGTCTCCAGCACGTTGGCCTTGTCGACCGAGCACAGGCGCCGGTTGCGCTTCATCGCCGATTCGAAGCCCACGCGCGCGATGCGCCGGATCTCCGACTCCGCGTACAGCATCGTGTCGAAGCCCTCGCGTTCGCCGGCGGCGTTGGTACGCAGGCCGCGCGGCTGCCCGAAGTAGATGTCGCCGGTGAGCTCGCGAATGATCAGCACGTCCATCCCCGACACCACCTCCGGCCTGAGCGTGGAAGCCGCGGCGAGCTCCGGATAGATCGTCGCCGGGCGCAGATTGGCGAACAGGGCGAGTTCCTTGCGCAGCCCGAGGATGGCCTGCTCCGGGCGCTTGTCGCGGGGCAGCGTGTCCCACTGCCAGCCGCCGACGGAACCGAACAGGATGGCGTCGGCCGAGCGCGCGAGATCGAGCGTCGCACGCGGCAGCGGATCGCCGGTGAGGTCGTAGGCAGTGCCCCCGACCGGCGCCTCGACCATCTCCAGCTTCAGGCCATGCGGCTCGAGCGCGCGCAGCACCCGCACCGCCTGCGCCACGATTTCCGGGCCGATACCGTCACCGGGCAAAACCGCGATCTTCTTCATCATCGCCACCTGCTGGAATGTAGAGGCTGACCGCCGCGCAACCCGCTCACCTGCCGGCAGACCAGCCGAAAAAGGGGCCAGGCCCCTTTTTGTCGTCAGATTTCAAAAAGGGGCCAGGCCCCTTTTTGCTTGGTCACCCCGGAGGCAGTCCCGGGGGAGCCCGCTCTACCGATCAGAGAAACAGCCACGGCTGGACGGCCCGGTGCCGGCCCTCGAACGCGCGGATCGCTTCGGCGTGCTGCAGCGTGAGGCCGATCTCGTCGAGCCCGTTGAGCAGGCAGTGCTTGCTGAACGTCTCGATCTCGAACGAGAAGCGCTCGCCCGATGGCGTGGTCACCGACTGCGTCTGCAGGTCCACGGTGAGCCGGTAGCCGTCACTGGCCATCGTCTCCTCGAACAGCTTGTCCATCACCGCCTTCGGCAGCCGGATCGGCAGCAGGCCGTTCTTGAGACTGTTGCTGTAGAAGATGTCGCCGAAAGACGGGGCGATCACCACGCGAAAGCCGTAGTCGAGCAGCGCCCACGGTGCGTGCTCCCGCGACGATCCGCAGCCGAAGTTCTCGCGCGCGAGCAGCACCTGCGCGCCGCGAAAGCGCGTCTTGTTGAGGATGAAGTCCTCGTTCAGCGGCCGCGTGCTGTTGTCCATCCCGGGCTCGCCGGTGTCGAGGTAGCGCCACGAGTCGAACAGATTGGGGCCGAAGCCGCTTCTCTTGATCGACTTGAGGAACTGCTTGGGAATGACCGCGTCGGTATCGACATTGGCGCGATCGAGCGGAGCGGCAAGGCCGGTCAGAGTGGTGAACTTGTCCATCGTGCAATCCTCGGCTGGGTCGCGGGTCGATCTAGGCGAAGGTGCGCACGTCGACGAAGCGACCGGCGATCGCCGCTGCTGCCGCCATCGCCGGGCTGACCAGATGCGTGCGGCCGCCCGCGCCCTGGCGCCCTTCGAAGTTGCGGTTCGACGTCGAGGCGCAGCGCTCGCCGGCGGAGATCCTGTCGTCGTTCATGCCCAGGCACATCGAGCACCCCGGCTCGCGCCACTCGAAGCCGGCGGCAGTGAAGATCTCGTGCAGACCTTCGCGTTCCGCCTGTTCCTTCACCAGCCCCGAGCCGGGCACGACCATGGCCAGCCTGACGTTCGCCGCCACCTTGCGACCGCGCGCGATCGCCGCCGCCGCACGCAGATCCTCGATGCGCGAATTGGTGCACGAGCCGATGAACACCTTGTCGATCGCGATGTCCTGGATGCGGGTGTTGGGCCTGAGCCCCATGTACTTCAGCGCGCGCTCGATGCCTTCGCGCCTCACCGGATCGGCGACGTCTGCCGGGTCGGGCACACGGCCACTGACCGGACCGACCATCTGCGGGCTGGTGCCCCAGGTCACCTGCGGCTCGATCGCTGCGGCGTCGAGTTCCACCACGGCATCGAACTTCGCGTCGGCATCCGACACGAGCGTGCGCCAGTATGCGGCCGCCTGCTCCCACTGCTCGCCGCTCGGAGCAAACGGCCGGCCCTTCACGTACTCGATCGTCTTCTCGTCGACCGCCACCATGCCCGCGCGCGCGCCCGCCTCGATCGCCATGTTGCACAGGGTCATGCGCCCCTCGATCGACAGCGAGCGGATCGCCGAGCCGGCGAACTCGATCGCGAAGCCGGTGCCGCCAGCCGTCCCGATGCGCCCGATCAGCGCGAGCACGATGTCCTTCGACGTGACACCCGCACCCAGCACGCCCTCCACCCGCACCAGCATCGACCGGGCCTTCTTCTGCACCAGCGTCTGCGTGGCGAGCACGTGCTCGACTTCGGAGGTGCCGATGCCGAAGGCAAGCGCGGCGAGGGCGCCGTGCGTGCTGGTATGCGAGTCGCCGCACACGAGCGTCGAGCCCGGCAGCGTGAAGCCCTGCTCGGGGCCGATCACGTGCACGATGCCCTGCTCCCTCGAGAGAAACGGGAAGTAGGCGCGCGCGCCGAATGCCTTGATGTTCTCGTCCAGAGTCTCCACCTGCAGCCGCGACACCGGATCCTTGATGCCGCCGGCCCAGTCGCGGGTGGGCGTGTTGTGATCGGCGGTGGACATGATCGAGTTCACGTTCCACGGCTTGCGCCCGGCCAGGCGCAGCCCTTCGAATGCCTGCGGGCTGGTGACCTCGTGCACGAGGTGGCGGTCGATGTAGAGCAGTACCGTGCCGTCGTCCTGGGTGAGGACGACGTGGCTGTCGAACAGCTTGTCGTAGAGCGTCTGCGGCTGGGGCATGGCGATGCGGGGACTGGCCTCGGAGTGGACGGGACGGGACGGGACGGGACGGCTGGGGCACGACTCTGCCGGGCCACGCAGCGCGCTGCCCGCCTCGCGGCGGAGGCGGGCAACCGGCGGGCGACTGCCGCCGCCGGTTCCGGAACAACCTGTGAGTATCGCACATGGCGCCGCCGCCTCCGGGCAAGGCGGCGCAAGCGGGGCAGGGGCGGGGGCTGACCCGCCCGGCTCGGCGTGACGGAAG
>CANGUQ010000264.1 GCA_947456915.1 Betaproteobacteria bacterium | reverse complement strand
TTCGTGTAGACGATCTCCACCGGACGCTTGCGCTGCACGACGGGCGGGGTGGGGCCCGGTGCTGCCGCCGCTGACGCCGGTGTCGGGCTCTGCGCTGCGGGGGCGTTGGCCGCCGCGGCACTCGCCGAGGCAGCCGCGGCGATCGGCGTCACGATCTGCGGCAGACCGATCGGCATCACTGGCGCAGCCGGCGTGTCGGCCACCGGCGCCGCGACAGGTGCGGCCGCAGGGCCGCGGCTCTCGCGTTCACGACGGGCGCGTTCGAGTGCTTCGCCGATTCGATCCATGATCGCTTCCAGTGCGGGGGCAGACGGTAGAAGGGAGAGGCTGCGTTACATCCAGGAATAGAACAGCGTGTCGAGCCGGGTGACCCACACGTGAATGCCGGTGAGCACGAGCGCGATGACGAACAGCGTGCCGATGCCCAGCACCCACCACTGCAGGCGCCGCTGCTCGAGATCTTCCTCGCTGGGCAGATACGGCACCTGCGCGAGGATCGGCAGAGGGATCTTGCGCGCGAGGTCGCGCGGGCCCTTCACCGAGAAATCGAGCGCCTCGCGCAGCGCGCCGATGCCGGCGCCGCCGGCGAGCGCGAGCGCGAGCCCGATCAGCAGGATGGCCGTGCGGTCCGGCTTGAACGGCCGCTCGGGAAGCTGCGCCGGTTCGATCAGCGAGAAGCGTTCGCCCTTGCGGTCCTTCTCCAGTTCCTCGGCGACCTGCGCCTCGAGTTCCTTCGCCTTGATGTCGCGGTACTTGGTCTGCGCGTTCTCGTAGTCGCGGGCGAGATCGAGGTACTCGCGCTGCACCGTCGGCGCCGATTCAAGACGGGTCGCGTACATGCGCACCCGCTTGCGCATCTCTTCGCGCGAGGCAGCGAGCGACCTGGCCTCGGAGGCGGCCATGTCGAGCGCGGCAAGCAGTTGCAGGTAGGCCGGATTGTCCGGGCGGCGTGTGCCGGACGCTCCTGCCGGGACACCGGCCGTCGCGGCGGCTGTCGTCGCGGGCGCCGTCGTCGTTGCCGCTGCCGCTGCCGCCGGCGTACGCGCGGTCGCCGCGGGTGCACGCTCGAGCGCTGCGACCGCCTTCTGCAGCTTGAGCACGTCGGGGTGGGTGTCCGAGTAACGCTCGCGTGCCTCGCGCAGCTTGTTGCGCAGCGCGACCAGTTCCTTGCTTGGCGCGTCGTCGGCTACCGCAGCCGCTGCAGCCGGGGCGGCAGGGGCAGCGTCGGGCGACTCCCTGACTTCCTTTTCCAGCGCCGCGATCTCGCGCGCGATGCGCCGCATGTCGGGGTGGGCTTCGGAATAGCTGCCCGACAGCGTCGTCTGCTGCACGCGCAGCTGGCGCAGCCGGTCGGCTGGTTCGAGCGTGGTCGTCACGCGCTCGCCGGAGGCGCCGATCACTTCGCGGGCCGAGAGGTTCGGCGGCACGACCTGCAACTGGCTCTGCAGGAAGTTGCGCCGGTCCTCCTGCATCCGCAGCTCGCGCTCGATGCGCAGGAGTTCGCTGTCCGCGCGCTCGGCGAGCTGGGCGTTCACCTGCGACGATTCCGGCAGTGCCGAGGCATTGCGCGCGCGGAAGTTGGCGAGCCGGCCCTCCATCTCCTGCAGCTGCAGCGCGAGCCGTTTCGATTCCTCGGCGAGAAAGGCCGAGGTCTCGGCCGTGCGCTGCTGGCGCACGCGCACGTTCTCGTTGAGAAACAGCGACACCAGCTCGTTCACCACCCGCTGGGCCTTCTGCGGCGTCTCGGAAACGTAGGCGATGTTGAAGGCGATCGTCACCCGTCCGCCACCCGCCCCGCCGCGATCGGCGCTCACCGGCGTGAACTTGATGTCCTTGCGCATCCGTTCGACGATCTCGTCGTTGGTGATGCGGCTTCGGTCCGAGGCATAGAGGTCGTACTTCTCGACCAGCTGCAGCAGCGTGGTGCGGGTGAGCACTCGCTGGCTGATCACCTGAATACGCTCGTCGGCGAAGCTGGTGATGGTCGACTTGATGAACTCCTGCGGGATCGACTGCTCTTCGACCAGAATGACCGCGGTCGAGCGGTACAGCGCCGGCAGCACGATGGCCACGATGGCCGCGATCAGGAAGATCAGCACGGCCGCGAACGTCGCCACGCCGATGCGGCGCTTGAGGATCTCGACGTAATCGCCGATGCCCATCTCCGGCGGTTCGGCCGGAAGCATCAGGTCGGAAGGCTGCGCAGTCGTGGCGAGCTGGTTCATGGCATACCGTCAGAAAGGAAGGTCGGGGCGACACGCCCCGAGTTTGGCGAGGCTAGGCGACGGACATTACCGCTGCAAGGCGAAATCTCACGCTCGGGGCGTTGCGTAGTGGAGACCCGGGCTAGGGCCAGAGCCGGTTGTTGGGCCAGGTTCGGGAGAGAGTGACGAAGACGGCGCGGGATATCGGCTCGGCCACCGCGACGCTGGTGCGTGAAACACGCGCTCCGGCACCGAACGCCCAGTTTTCACCCAGCTCGTAGTTCATGCCGAGCGACAGCACCTGAATCGCGCTGCTCAGTGCAAGGCTGGTTCCCGCGAAGGCAGTGCGGGTGCGCGAATAGTCGACTGTCGCGCTCAGCCGCTCCGAGAAGCGATGCACGACATCGGCGCTCCAGAATTCGCGCTCGGTCAGGCTGCCGCCCGCGCCAGGCTGGATGGCGCGGCTCAGCTGGGCGCCGGCGGTGGTCTGCTGCGTGAACTGCGTGGACCAGGTCAGCCCATAGGTCGGCGTACGGTTCGAGTTGACGCTGCCGGTGGTGATCGTCTGAAACGGGAACAGTCCCGCCAGACAGAACTGAACCGGTACCAGACACACCGTCTGCGTGCTGCGCCCGCGCACTTCGGTGTCCGCGATGCCGACGAACAGCGCCGTCGTCGTCGCCTCGGACCAGCGGCGGTTCCACGACGCCTGATAGCTGCGCGAATCGGACTCGGTGACGTTAGGGTCGGTGCTGAAGCGCGACTCGGACACGGAGACGCCGACGGTGTCGAGCTCGTTCAGCCGGTACTGCAGGCCGCCGCCCAGCGTGTGGCCGACCGAATTGGCCTGGCTGGGCGAGTTCTGCGCGAACGTGATCGTCGAGTAGCCATAGTTGGCGTTGGCCGACAGCCGCTCGGTCAGCGCATAGCTGTAGGTCGGGCCGACCGACAGCACGGACCGGTCGCCGCCAACCGCCTGGAAGCCCCCGGTGAGCAGCGGCTGCGTGCCGGCGAGGTTGCGGTCGCGGTAGTACTGCACGTTGAGCCCGATCGTGCTGCGCTCGCGCAGATACGTGCTCAGCAGATTGAAGCGCGGCTGGGTGGTATTCGGCCGGCCGGCTGCGTCATTCGAGTAGTGCACACCCAGCAGGCTCGCCGAACCGGCGATCTTCAGCACCTCGCTGTCCATGCGCAGCGTCGCGCTCGGCCCGATCGAGTTGATCCACGTCGCACGGCCGTTGAAGCCGAAGTTGTCCACGTATTCGGCGCGCGCGGTCACGCCGTAATCGACCACCAGCGGCTGGATCACCGCACCGCCGGCCGCCCCGCCCGACCCGGCAGACCCGCCGCCGCCGGCCGACTGTGCGTGCACGGTCGCGGCGAAGCCGAGCCCGAGCGCGAGGGCCATTGCCGCCGCACCGGCAACGGCCATGCGGGCGCTGCGGCGCCCCGGGGCGACTGCATGCCGCGCCGCTCCCCTCACGGCACCAGCACCGTGTCGCCGGCCTGCAGGATGATGTTCTGCTCCATCTTGATGCCTCTTCTGACCTCGCCGAAGCTGAACGGAATGATCGTCTGCTTGCCGCCTTCGCGCCGGATGATCTGGATGCGGTTCTCGTTGGCGAACGGCGTCAGGCCACCGGCCATCGTGAGGATCTGCAGCACGTCGATGAACCGGCCAGCCGGAAAGTCGCCCGGCTTGTTGACGCGGCCGATCACGTAGATGCGGTGGCTGCCGACCTTGACCACGGCGACGTTGACCACTGGCGAGGGCAGGAACTTCTCCAGCCGCTTCGTGATCTCGTCGCGCAGTTCGTCGACGGTCTTACCTGCAGCAAGAACCTCGCCAATCAGCGGAAACGAGATGCCGCCATCGGGCCGCACGAGAGACTGCTGCTTCATCGCGTCCTCGCGCCAGACGGTGATGTCGAGCAGATCTTCCGGGCCGATGCGGTAGTCGCGATCGGGCGCGAAGTTGGCCGGGGCACCGGACGCGGGTGCGCCCGCTGCTGCGGCACCAGCAGCAGCAGGCGCGGTCTGGGCCAGCACGAAGGAGGGCGCCAGCACGAGGGCGAGCGCAAGCGCTGCGGCCCGGCTGATCTGCCTGCAGGTTGCGAGAATCGAACGGGTCAAGTCAGCCTCCGCTGTATTCGAACGGTTCCGGGCACACACGGGAAGAAGATCCGCGCAGCAGCGCCGGTGGGAAAATGGTATCGGCCGGTTGATGGAAAACCGGAGAGCAACGACGCACTCCAACGGTGCACCGCCTGCGCTCGCGGCCGCTGGGAACGGCCCGCAGAGCCCGGACCGGCCCTGAACCCGGTGCCGATCTTGGCACCCGTGACGTGGCTGGCGATAACGAGACGGCGACGAGACGGCGACGCGACGGCGACCAGACAGCGACCAGACAGCAACCGGACGGCAACCGGACGGCGCCATTTCCGACCGCCCCGCCGCCGCCTGGACGATTACGCGATCGAAGATTGTACGTTACACAAGTCCTTGTAGTACGGGAACTTTTCTCCACGGTTAAGCGGTGGTACCCGGCGCCGACGAGCCACCGTCGCCACGCGGTTCGGACCAGAACCGGCCGGCGGTCGCCCAGTGACGCCTCGGCACTTCGGTCAGGATGATGTCGACCGATTCCGGGCCGACACCCAGCACCCGGCACGACTCGGCGGTCAGAGCCTCGACGAGGTGCTGCTTCACCTCTGCGCTGCGGCCTTCGAACAGCCTGACTTCGATCAGGGGCATGCGGGTTCTCCTTGAATGTGGAAAGTGGAAAGGGATTGGACGGCCATTCTCGTACTGAACGCATCGCCTGCGCCTGCGGCGTCGCTGCGGCGCCACGCGCGGACTGCGTATCCCCCGCAAGCACTGCGCGAGGACAGCCCGGTTGTGGCACCCCAACTGTCTGAAACGAAAGATTTCCCGGCCTACGCAGCCCTTGTGTTCGGCAGGCGCAGACGGCATCGTTCGCGCATGGACCTCACGATCGCGTGGGCGCTGGCCGCCTTGCTCGTGCTGCTGGGCATCGCCGGGCTGGTGCTGCCGCTGCTGCCGGGCACGGTATTCATCTTCCTCGGCGCGGCCCTCGGTGCGTGGATCGAGGACTACACCCGCATCTCGGGCTCCACGGTCGCCGTGCTCGCCGCACTGACGCTGCTCGCCTGGCTGTGCGAGTACATCTCGGGGCTGCTCGGGGCGAAGGCGGCTGGCGCATCGCGTGCGGCGCTGATCGGCGCGGCATGCGGTACCGTGCTGGGTGTGTTCAGCGGCCTGTGGGGCCTGCTGGTGTTCCCGGTGGTGGGCGCGGTGGCGGGCGAGTTCTACGCGCGCGGCGAGCCGCTGCGCGCCGGCAGCGTCGGCTTCGCCACCTGGTTCGGGCTGCTGCTCGGCACGCTGGCGAAGGTGGTGATCGGGTTCATCATGGTGGGCGTGCTGATCGGAGCGCTGCTGGTGTAGGTGGCTACGCTCGTGCCTCGGGATCAAGCCGGCTGACCAAACACGTCACCTCACTTCTTTTTCGCGACTAGCACCATGCTCTTCCAAAGATAAGGCAAACGCCCCACCCCAGAAAATCCTACAACCTCAAAACCGCATTGATCCAGCAACGTCGACAGCGTGCGCCGACTCCA
>CANGUQ010000263.1 GCA_947456915.1 Betaproteobacteria bacterium | reverse complement strand
GGCCGCTCGGTGCCGGCGCCGAGCGGCCACGAATTCATCAAGGTGCGTGCCGGCGCCTCGCGGTTGCAGGGCGCGGCGCGCTGCACCGCCGATGCCCGGTCTGCCGTGCCCTGCGATGCATCGCGGGCTTGCCCGCTACATGATTGGTGAGACAATTCCGGCAGCACTCGTCGCCCGCGGCCTCGGGGCAACGCGGTGGCGACGGGGTCGTCGCGCATCGGGGGCGTGATCGCCAGGTGATCGCGGCAGCGATGCAGCAGAGCGACGGCACGCGTCCGGAAATGCGCCGGAAGAAACGCCCGCAGAACCCGAAGGGTCGAGGGCACGGGTCCGAAGGAGGAGCGATGAACGTGTTTCGTTTGCGGCGCCGGGGCGCGACCTGCAGCGCGCTGCTGGCGCTGGCTGCGACTGTCGTACCGGTGCCGGCATCGGCAGCCGATGCGTATCCGTCGCGCGCCGTGCGGATGATCATCCCGTTCGCTGCGGGCGGCGGTGCCGATGCGGTCGCGCGTCTGCTCGGCAACGGTCTCGCGGAGCGCCTCGGCCAGCCGGTCATCGCCGACAACCGGTCCGGTGCCGGCGGCATCATCGGCGTCGAGGCCGGTGCGCGTGCAGCACCCGACGGGCAGACGCTCACCTTCGTCCCGTCGTCGTTCACCATGCAGCCGGCGCTGCGCAAGCTGCCGTACGATCCGCTCAGGTCATTCGTGCCGATCGCGCGAGTGGGCAAGGGCGAGTACGTGCTCGCGATCAACCCGTCCGTGCCGGCGAAGACGGTGAAGGAATTCATCGCTCACGCGAAGCGCAATCCCGGCAAGCTGCTGTTCGCCACCGCAGGCGCGGGTTCGACCGCCCACTTGTTCATCGAGCTGTTCAAGCTCAGGGCCGGCATCGATCTGACGGTCGTGCACTTCAAGGGCGGTGGTCAGCAGGTGACGGATGTGCTCGGTGGTCACACCCACGGCACCATGCTGTCGTTGCCGGCGGTTCGTCCGCACATCCTGTCGGGCGACCTGCGCGGGCTCGCCACGGCATCACTCGAGCGCAGCCCTGCATTCGACGGGATGCCGACGTTGCACGAATCCGGACTGCCCGGCTTCGAAGCGATCGTCTGGTGGGGCGTTCTGGCGCCTGCGGGCACGCCGGTGTCCATCACCGGCCGCCTCGAACGCGAGATGAAGGCCGTGCTCTCGCTGGCGGAGACGCGCAAGGCGTTCGCCAGTCAGGGCGTCGAGCCGGACTTCCAGGACGGCGCGACGTTCCGCGCGTTCCTCGCGAAGGAGATCGCCGCCTGGACCGAAGTGGTGAAGAAGGCGGGCATCGAGTTGCAGTGATGGCCGCCCGCGACGCGTGCTACGGCCGCAACGTACGGGTCAGTGCCTCGACCGAGGCTGCCGTGTCCAGTCGCGACACCGCGTCGAGCACCGACCCTGCGTCGATCTGAACCGTCGAAAGTCCGGCAAGGCGGGTGAACTTCGCGACGATCTCCTCGCTCGTGCACGGATCGGCGGCGGTGCCGTGCGGATCGAGCGTGGCCGAGCGCAGCGTCTGGCCATTGCGCAATCGCAGCTCGATGCGGCAGCCGAAGCGCTCGGGGTAGACCGCCTCGCACTCGGCGTCGACGCACAGCGCGACGCGCTGCATGAAGGCACGACGTGTCGCGCGCTCGATCGTCGGGCTCTCGAACTCGCCCGGATCGGTCGGATCTCCCTCCAGCGCGACAGCGCAGCAGTAGGGAATGCTGTACTGCGCCTCCATCGTGTCGCAGGGTGCCGGGTTGGCGTTGTTCTTCACGGCGAAGGCGGTGGTCGCAACGACGATCCGCTCCACCTCGTCGAGCGCGATCGGTACCGGTCCGCGCATCGCGGTCAGGAGCTGGACGACGCCCTGTATCCAGCCGCACACCGGATAGACCTTGACCCACAGTCCGTCCATCGCCCAGCGTTCGCCCAGTCCATCGGTGAGCTCGCCGGGCAGGGCGCTGTCGCCGCCGAACACCTCGAGCAGGCCATACCGGCCATCGACTGCCGCGCGCGGACCGGTGAATCCGCGCGCGGCGAGTCGACTCATGCGTACTCCGGCCTCGGCGGCACGACCGGCGTGCATCCGCTTGACCATGCCGCCACCGCTGCCGTTGGCAAACGCCTTGACGCCCGACGCCGTCGAGCAGGCAAGGCCGGCTGCGCACACCAGCTGCTCGGCGTTCAGACCCATCACCGTTGCGCTCGCGATCGCCGCTGCGACCGGACCGACGACGCCGGTCTTGTGGAACCCGCGGTGCGACGGCTCCAGCCCCAGCGCAAGGCTCAGGCGGGACATGCACTCGTAGCCGATGACGATGCCGCGCAGCAGGCGAGGACCGGAGGCATTCACGGCCTCGGCGGCGGCCAGCGCAGCCGGTACGATGACCGTGCCCGCATGGACGATCGACGCCGGCAGCAGATCATCGAGCTCGAAGCCGTGGATCGCCGTACCGTTGCACAGGGCTGCCAGCGCCGGGGGGGCTGTTCGCGCGGTGCCCAGCACGGAGCTCGGACCGCTGATCGCGTCTGCGCCGATCTCCTCGGCCATGATCCGTCCCCACGGCTGCCCGGCCCCGAACTGTGCGCAACCGAGCGCGTCGATCAGACAGAGCTTCGCGCGCTCCACGAGCCGCGGCGGCACGGCTTCGGGGCGCTGCCAGAACTCGATGAGCCGCAGCGCTGGACTCTCCGCCGGGGCGTTCGACATCACGGGTTGCATCGGACCTCCGCGGCCGCGCCGCTACATCGACTGCAGGCGCTCGACGACCTGCCGGCTCACGAGTATGCCCTGCTCGCGCCGGATCGCGCGCTCGTGAAAGCCACGCTCGGACGGGATGCGGATCGCTGCCACGCCCTCCTGGCGCGGCAGCCCCTGGACCGTCTGCAGCAGTTCTTCGAGTTCCGTCGTGAACTGCCCGAGCGGCATGAACAGTTCCGGATCGAACGCGATCAGCAGGAAGCCGAAGTCGGCCACTTCGCCGTTGCGGAATTTCGAACCGACGAGAAGCCCGAGTGCCTGGATCGTCAGCGACAGGCCGAAGCCCTTGTGGCCGCCGAACGGATAGACACCGCCCTGCACGAGTTCGCGCGCGACGCGGGTGGGCTTCCCGCTGCCGTCGATGCCCACGTCTTCCTCGAACGACTGTCCGAGAAACGCGCGCATCAGCATCTCTCCGGACATGACCGCGGCGGTTCCGATGTCGTAGATGTACGGATTTCCGTCACGCGGCAACGCGATCGTGAACGGATTCGTGCCCAGCGCCTTGCGCGCGGCACCCGGCGGTACGACGGTGGGTGTGCTGCTGCCCATGTAGATGCCGACGAGACCGGCGCGCGCGATCCGCTCCAGGTAGTAGCCGTTGCGGCCGCCGAACCAGCTGTTGCGCATGCCGACGATGGCCACGCCCGAGGTACGCGCCTTCTCGATGGCAATCGCCGCGGCGCGCAACAGGGTGACGTAGCCGATGTGGTTGCCGCCGTCGAGGAATGCGCAGACCGGGCTCTCCCGGATGATCGATATCGGCGTCAGCGGTTTCCTGAGCTCCGGTCGCTCCGCGATGACCAGGATGCGCGGCAGTCCGGCGAACTCGAAGCCCCAGGTCGAGGCGTCCACCAGGTGCTCGGCGACGATGCGGGCTTCCTCCGCACTGAAGCCCGCGACGCGCAACGCGCTCTCGCCGAGCGTCTGCGCCTCGTCGACGCTCAGCCGGACCTTGTCCGGGCAGTCCTCGTCCAGCAGCTTCCCGCTCATGCCGCTCATTCGGCCCGGATCTGCCGCTGCTGGATCACCTCGCTCCATTTCTTCCGCTCGGCAGCGAGGAAGTCGCGAAAGAGCTGGGGCGCGCCGCCGATCAGCACGACGCCCAGATCGGCCATCTGCCGCCGGTATTCGGGATCGGCCAGCGCGGTGTTGATCGCCTTGTTGAGCAGGGCGATACGATCGGGCGGCGTCGCACTGTTGACCAGTATCCCGTGACCGACTCCGGCTTCGAATCCGGCCATGCCGCTCTCGGCGAACGTCGGAAGCTCGGGGAGCGCCGGCAGCCGCGTCGGGCTCGCCACGGCGAGCCCGCGCACCCGGCCACCCCTGACGTGTCCGATCGCCGTCGTGCTGCTGTCGAACAGCAGCTGGATCTCGTTGCCGGCAAGTGCCGCGAACGCCGGTGCAGCGCCGCGGTAGGGAACGTGCGTCAGCGTGATGCCCGCCATGCTCTGCAGCAATTCGCCTGCGAGGTGGATCGACGTACCAGGCCCGCCCGAGCCGAAATTGAATACACCGGGCTTCGCTTTCGCGACACGCACGAGTTCGATCACCGATGTCGCCGGGAGCTGCGGGTTGGCCAGCAGCACGTGCGGTGTCTGGCTCACCAGCGCCACCGGCGTCAGCTGATCGGGATTGAACGGCAGGCGCTCGTAGAGGAGAGGATTGATCGCGAGGATCGGATGCGAGGCGAACAGCAGCGTGTGACCGTCGCTGCTCGCGCTCGCCACGGCCTGCGCAGCGAGATTGCCGGCGCTGCCTGCGATGTTCTCGACCAGCACGTTCTGTTTCAGGAGCCGCTGCAGCGCCTGCGCGAGTTGACGGGCATTCGCGTCTGCACCGCCGCCCGCCGCCATGCCGGCCACGAAGCGCACCGGCCGGCTCGGGTAGGCCTGTGCCGATGCAGTCTGCACGGCGGCCGCAAGCATGGCGGCTGCCGCAGCCGCGGCGCAACCGCGCCACACGCTCTTCGGTGCGCTCACTGCGCGGTCGCCAGCGACTCTTCGCGCGGGTACTGCAGTACCAGCGCCTCGACTCCCTTCGGGCCTGCGCGCAACTCGAACTCCTGTTCGTTCGGCTCGACGACCACCATCGACCACAGCGGCAGTTCCTCTGCGCCGTGCATCAGGCTGCCGTTACCGACGAACACGTAGCAGCCGCCCGCACGCCGCGGATCGGGCGCGCGTGTGGCCTGCCCGGCGCCCAGCCGCACCACCTGCGCTGCCATGCCGTCGTCGGTCTCTTCGAATACCGGCTCCCAGATGACCTCTTCACGAAACTGCATCAGCGGTTCGACCGAGAACATGACCGGCGAGGACGTGAGGTTGCGCCGTCGGCTCTTCTGGAGCTGGTCGCGCGCGTCCGGGTTGTGCAGGTAGATCGGCGCAGAATTGCCCGTATGCATCCGCAACGCGACGAACGAGAGTCCCTGCGGTCCCGCAGTCACCGGACCGTACGCCGTGTGATGATCCTTGAACTGGACCGTCAGTGGCTGCAGCGCCTGCCCCCGGCTGCCGATCGTCCCGTAGCCGGCAATGAACAGCTGAAACATCGTGACGCCATGGAAATGCGGAAGGATCGCCTCGTTCGCGTTGAGATCCGACATCGTCGCCTGCGGTCCGGGCGCATGACTGCTGGAACTGCGCGGACCGAAGAACGTGGTGCCCCAGTGCTGCTTGCCGGTACCGGGCGAGATGACGACGCTGCGTCTGGACAACGCGTCGGTGCCGCTTCGTGTGTAGATCATTGCGAACGCCCCCTCCGTCTGCCGAAGTGGGTGACCTGACCTAGAGTTCGACCATCTCGAAGTCTGCCTTCGTCGCGGAGCAGGCCGGGCAGATCCAGTCGGCAGGCACATCGGCCCACCGTGTCCCCGCCGGGATGCCTTCGTCCGGCAGACCCTCGGCCTCGTCGTAGATCCAGCCGCACAGCACGCACTGCCAGACCCTGAACGGCGCGTCGGCTGCCGCCGCAGGTCCCTCGCTGCCATGCGATGACGCCATCGCTCCTCCCATTGCCGCTCTGGCGAACGCGTCGGTGCAACGCGTGTCCCGCCGAACTCGCCACGCCTGCCTGCCGCCGACGGG
>CANGUQ010000262.1 GCA_947456915.1 Betaproteobacteria bacterium | reverse complement strand
TTCGAGGCGGCGGTCGGCGGCGGCATCCCGATCATCAAGGCGCTGCGCGAGGGGCTCACCGCGAACCGCATCGAGTGGATCGCCGGCATCATCAACGGCACGAGCAACTTCATCCTGTCCGAGATGCGCGACAAGGGGCTCGCCTTCGACACCGTGCTCGCCGAGGCGCAGCGGCTGGGCTATGCCGAAGCCGATCCCACCTTCGACATCGAAGGCATCGATGCCGGACACAAGCTCACCATCATGTCGGCGATCGCCTTCGGCGTGCCGATGCAGTTCGAGCGCGCCTACACCGAGGGCATCACCCGGCTCACGGCGCAGGACATCCGTTACGCCGAGCAGCTCGGCTACCGCATCAAGCTGCTCGGCATCACCCGGCGCGTGGGAGAGGGAGCATCCGCCGGCATCGAGCTGCGCGTGCATCCGACGCTCATTCCCGCCCGGCGCCTGATCGCCAACGTCGAAGGCGTGATGAACGCGGTGCTGGTGAAGGGCGATGCGGTCGGGCAGACGATGTACTACGGCGCCGGCGCCGGCTCCGAGCCGACCGCATCGGCGGTGGTGGCCGATCTGGTCGACGTGACCCGGCTGGCCACGGTCGACCCCGAGAACCGGGTGCCGCACCTCGCGTTCCAGCCCGATCAGATGGCCGATGTGCGCATCCTGCCGATCGAGGAGGTCGAGACCGCCTATTACCTGCGCATGCGCGTGCAGGACAGACCCGGCGTGCTCGCCGACATCACCCGCATCCTCGCCGATCGCACGATCTCGATCGATGCGATGGTGCAGAAGGAGCCGGCGGCAGGCGAAGCCGAGGCAGACATCATCCTGCTCACGCACCGCACGATCGAGCGCAACATGAACGAGGCGATCGCGAGCATCGAGGCGCTGGCGACGGTGTCCGGCCGCGTCACCCGGCTGCGGCTCGAAGAGCTGTGACCGGCGTACCGGCAGGCGCCGACCGGCCGGCCGCAGCGAGCCGGGCGCGATGAGGCACGACCGATGAGGTACGTCAGCACCCGCGGGACGATGACGCCGTCGCGCTTTCGCGACATCCTGCTCGAAGGGCTCGCCCCCGACGGCGGACTCGCCGTGCCCGAGCGCTACCCGCAGGTCGACCGCGCAACGCTCGCGCGCTGGCGCCGGCTCGACTATCCGGCGCTCGCCTTCGAGCTCCTGTCGCTGTACATCGACGACATCCCCGCGGCCGACCTGCGCGCGCTGATCGAGCGCACGTACACCGCGCAGGCCTTCGGCTCGGCGGCGATCACGCCGCTGACGACGCTCGAACCCGGCCTGCACCTGCTCGAGCTGTCCAACGGACCCACGCTTGCGTTCAAGGACGTGGCGATGCAGCTGCTCGGCAATCTGTTCGAGTACGTGCTGGCCGGCAGCGGCGCGCAGCTGAACATCCTCGGCGCCACTTCGGGCGACACCGGCTCGGCTGCCGAGTACGCGATGCGCGGCAAACGCGGGGTGCGCGTGTTCATGCTGTCACCGCACGAGGCGATGAGTCCGTTCCAGACGGCGCAGATGTTCTCGCTGATGGACGAGAACATCCACAACATCGCGATCCGTGGCGTGTTCGACGACTGCCAGGACATCGTCAAGGCGGTGAGCGCAGACCTCGCGTTCAAGGCGAAGTGGCGCATCGGCACCGTCAACTCCATCAACTGGGCGCGGCTGCTGGCGCAGGTCGTGTACTACTTCCGCGGCTATTTCGCGGCCACGGCCTCGGAAGACGAGTACGTGTCGTTCTGCGTCCCCTCGGGCAACTTCGGCAACATCTGCGCCGGACACGTGGCGCGGCGCATGGGGCTGCCGGTCCGGCGGCTGATGCTCGCCACCAACGAGAACAACGTGCTCGACGAGTTCTTCCGCACCGGACTGTACCGGCCGCGCGGCAGCAGCGAGACCCGGCAGACCTCCAGCCCGTCGATGGACATCTCCAAGGCGTCGAACTTCGAGCGCTACGTGTACGACCTGGTCGGTGGCGACGGCGCGCGCGTGGCCGCGCTGTGGCGCGAGATCGACCAGCGCGGCGCCTTCGATCTCGCGGTCTCGGGCGAGTTCGCGCGCGTGGGTGACACGGGTTTCGTCTCCGGCTACAGCACGCACGCCGACCGGCTGCGCACGATCCGCGGCGTCCACCAGCGCAGCGGGCGCATCGTCGACACCCACACGGCCGACGGCATCAAGGTCGCGCGCGAGCGCCGCGAGCCCGACGAAACGGTGGTCTGTCTGGAAACGGCGCTGCCGGCGAAGTTCGAAGCGACGATCGTCGAGGCGATCGGCCAGCGCCCGCCGCGACCTGCAGGCCTGCAGGATCTCGAGCAGCGGCCCCGCCGCTTCGAGGTGATGGCGGCCGACACGGCAGCGGTCAAGCGCTACATCGAGCATCACGCGCACCGGTAGCGTCATGCCCGGGCCCGCTGGTGGCAGGACCGTACGGTGGAGTCATGTGCGCGCTGGCCGCTTCCGAGGGGCGCGAGCGCACCGCGGAACCGGGCAGAAGGGCAGCATCCAGGCCGATGCCGGCGCGGCAGGTGTCCGTCACGCGCTCGCACGCGCGGTCGCGGCGATGGCCGCGGTGAACGAGGCTGCGGGCATCTGCGCGCAGTGACGAGACGCCGCGATCGCGGCAGGTGGCTGCGAGCACAGCCGATACGCAATGGACGAGGAGCATCGATGAGCGATTCGGAGACACTGCGCGAGCTGCTGTGCGCGCGCTTTCAGGACGCGCAGGACCTGGACACCGGCTTCGCCGCTGCAGCGCACGTGCGGATGGCAGCGCACGTCTCGCAACGGCGGTATCGCGACGAGGCGGTGCCGTTGCCCATGCTGCAGACGCTGGCGGCAGTCGCGCTCGCTGCGCCGACCAAGAGCGACCTGCAGAGCCGCGACATCCTGATCGTCACCGATGCGGCGCGCCGGCGCACGCTCGCCGGCCTGATCGGTCCCGATGAGTGGATCGCCGCCGCCCCCGCGCTGCTCGTGTTCTGCGGCAACCACCGTCGCCAGCGCATGCTGCACCAGTGGCACGGCCACGCATTCGCCAACGATCATCTGGACTGGTTCTTCAATGCGGCGGTGGATGCGGCGATCGTGCTCGCCGCCTTCATCGCTGCCGCGGAGGCTGCCGGCCTGGGGTGCTGTCCGCTCAGTCAGATCCGCAACCGTGCAGCCGAGGTCAGCGCCTTTCTGGAGCTGCCCGAGTTCGTGTTCCCGGTGGCCGGGCTCGCGGTGGGATGGCCGTCGGCTGCGGGGCAGATCAGCCCGCGCCTGCCGCTGTCGCTGACCGTGCACGTCGACCGCCATCGCGATCCCGGGGAGGCGGCAACGCGCGCGGCGATCGACGACTACGATCGCTGGCGCGACGCGCGCCAGCCGTACGCGAGGCAGCGGCGGGTGAAGGCGCTCGGACAGGCCGACTTCTACGGCTGGTCGCAGGACAAGGCACGCCAGTACTCCGTGCCCGAGCGAGCCGATTTCGGGCGCTTCGTGCGCAGCAAGGGCTTCAGTCTGGACTGACGGTGCCGCAGCACGCAGCGACTGCGCCGTCGGCGCGCAGCCGCTACTTGTACTTGCGCGTGAGCAGCGCCGCGACGTCGGCGCCAGCGGCGATGTCGTCCTTGCGGCGGCTGTCCCCGGCATCGATCGCCTGCGCCTGCTCGAGCACGGCCTGCGCCTGCGCGAACGGCACCACACACACGCCAGCGTCGTCGGCGCACACCAGATCGCCCGCGCACACCTGCACACCGCAGATCGCGACCGGACCGTTGATCTCCACCGTCTGCAGCCGCCACTTGCCGGTGATCGGCGTGACCCCGCGACACCACACCGGGAAGCCGAGTTCGCGCGAGGCGTCCGGGTCGCGGATCGAGCCGTCGACGACGACTGCTGCCGCGCCCTGACGGTGGGCGATGGTCGCCGACTGTCCGCCGAGGTTCGAACAGCCGAGCAGGCCCTCGATCACGACGATGTCGCCGGGCTCGACCAGATTGTGGGCCTCGGCCTCGCCCATCAGATTGACCTTTTCGGTCGCCGCGCGATGCACCTGCAGCTTGCGCTCGACGTTGCGCACGGTCACTGCCTGGCCTGCCACCCGCTTGCCGGCGAGTATCGGCTGCAGCTGCGACGCGGGCACGGCGCCGACCAGTCCCAGCGCGTCCATCGCGTCGGACACGGTGCCGGTGAGGTCGACCAGCGCACGGTAGGCGGCCACGATGCCAGGATCCAGGCGCGGCAGTTCGAGCATCACGACGCGCTCGGCCGGCACCCGGCCGGTCAGCGTCCTGGCGGGTTTGTCGGGCGTGGCAGGGGCGTTTTCGGCCATGGTGGACGGTTCTCCGGTGGGGCTGCCCGTTGGCTGTACACAGGCGCGTCGGGCTGCGGACTCGACATCGTGCGTGGCGCGCTGCCACGGCAAGCCCGGCGCCGCAATCGGACTCGCGCGCGATTGTAGCGGCGAGTATCCTTGGCGGTGCGCAGTGTCGCGCCACACGCTCAGTCCCGATGCCCGACCCGACAGTCGAAACGCCGCTGCCTTCGATCTCCGAGGCGGCCGGAGCGCTCGCATCCGCCGCGAGGCCGGGTGCCGCGCAAGCGGCCGCTCCAGCCGCGTCCGGCAGCAGCGAGGCCGGCGCGGATGCGCAACTCGCGATCGAGCGCCTCGGCAACGGTGCCGGCTTCGTGCCGTTGATCGGGAAGGTCCTGGAGGAAGGAAGCCTGCTCGCGCAGTTCACGCAGCAGGACCTGCAGTGCTTTGCCGGCTTCCTGCAGATCTATCGGGTGAGCAGCGGCATTCCGTTCATCGTCGAAGGCGATC
This sequence comes from Betaproteobacteria bacterium, assembly GCA_947456915.1. Lineage (GTDB taxonomy): Bacteria > Pseudomonadota > Gammaproteobacteria > Burkholderiales > CAIKXV01 > CAIKXV01. The sequence goes on along the minus strand of CANGUQ010000262.1, from coordinate 1,045 downwards.
CCGGCGACTTCATGGTGCTGGTGCTCGAGGGTGTCGTCGAGGTGTTCAAGCGCGGCGCGGAAGGTGAGCGATCGCTGGTGGGGGTGGCGGCGCCAGGCAAGACGCTCGGCGAGATGTCGCTGATCGACGGCGAGCCGCGCTTCGCCACCTGCGTCGCCGCCACGCCGGTCACCTTTGCCGCACTGCCCAGGAAGGGGCTCGAGCGGATCATGCGCGAGCACCCTGAACTGGGGCAGAAGATCCTGCTGCAACTCGTGCTGCTGCTCAATCAGCGCCTGCGTCACGTCAGCGCGCAACTGCTGCAGGTGTGGCAGCACGATTGAGCGCCCCGCGCGAAACTGCGCGGACCGCCTCGGGTTTCGCCGCGGCGGCAGCGCGGGCGACGGGCAGCGGGCAGGACTCCGGCCTTGTCCCGGCGAGTGAGGTGCTGCGCGGCGCGCGGGCGCGCGGCCGGCATGCGTCGGATCAGAGCGTGCGCCCCTTCTGCCACAGCACGTCGGGCACGCCGGTGTCGCGATTGATCAGCCGGCAGAGCACGAACAGCAGATCGGACAGCCGGTTCAGATAGCGCTGCGCCAGCGGCGACACCGGTTCGCTGGAGCCCAGCGTGACCATGCGCCGCTCGGCGCGGCGTGCGAGAGTGCGCGCGACGTGGCAGTGGGCTGCCGCACGCGATCCGCCGGGCAGGATGAAGTCCTTCAGCGGCGGCAGTTGCGCGTTGTAGCGGTCGAGGACTTCTTCCAGCCGCTCGATGTGACGATCGGTGACCGCAGTGTAGCCCGGGATGCTGACTTCACCGCCGAGGTCGAACAGGTCGTGCTGCACGCCGATCAGCGTCGTGCGCACGTCGTCGGAAACCGGCTCGGTGAGGATCACGCCCACTGCGCAGTTGAGCTCGTCGATCACGCCCAGCGCCTCGACCCTCGCGCAATCCTTGGGCACGCGCGTGCCGTCGCCCAGCCCGGTGTCGCCGTTGTCGCCGGTGCGTGTATAGATCCTCGTCAGCCGATAGCTCACTGCCCGCACTCCTTGCGCCGATGCGGCG
>CANGUQ010000261.1 GCA_947456915.1 Betaproteobacteria bacterium | reverse complement strand
TGCCGCGCCCTGCTGGCACGCGCGCAACGCCGCGCCGGCGCCGCGGCGGCTGAGCGCAGCGATGTCGCTCGTCTTCTACAGCCAGGTCGACAACGCGCAGGAGTGGATTGCCGCGCTGCGCGCCGCCGACCCGACGCTCGCGGTGCATGCGTGGCCCGACTGCGGTCCGCTCGACGAGGTGGAGGCGGCGCTGGCGTGGAAGGCGCCGCCGGGCTTCTATCGCCAGTTCCCCAACCTCAGGCTGATCACCACGCTGGGCGCCGGTGTCGACAACATCGTGCGCGATGCCACGCTGCCCTCGGGGGTGCCGATCACCCGCATCTCCGACCCGGAGATGGGGCGCATGATGAGCCAGTACCTGCTCGCCTGCGTGCTGCGTCACTTCCGCGAATTCAGCACGTTTGAGCGCGCGCGGGAAGCGCGTCGCTGGACCTACATTCACCCGCGCGAGACGCGCGAGTGCACGGTGGGCATGATGGGTCTGGGGCAGCTGGGTGCGCTCGCGGCGCAGCAGTTCGTCGCGCAGGGCTTTCGCGTGCTCGGCTGGTCGCGCACGCGCAAGTCCCTGCCCGGCGTGCAGACCTACGCCGGGCTCGACGAACTGCCGGCGTTTCTCGGCCAGTGCGAGATCTGCGTCATGCTGCTGCCGCTAACCAGCGAGACGGCCGACCTGATGAACGCCGAGCGCTTCGCGCAGCTGCCGCACGGGGCGAAGTTCGTCTGCGCCGGTCGCGGTCACACCGTCGACGAGGCCGCGCTGATCGATGCGCTGCGCAGCGGACAGCTCAGCGAGGCGACGCTCGACGTGTTTCGCGAGGAGCCGCTGCCCCCCGAGCATCCGCTGTGGGGATTTCCGCAGGTGCTGATCACGCCGCACCTCGCGTCGGTGGCGATCCCGCGCACGGCGGCCGCGCAGATCGTGGCCAACCTGCGGCGCGTGCGCCGCGGCGAAGCCCCGGCCAACGCAGTGGACCCTGCGCGCGGCTACTGACCGCCAGGCTCATGTCCGGCTGCGCAGCGCCCGGCCCGAGCGACCCGCCAGCGAGCCGGGCAGCAGTGCGCCGGGAGCTCAGGCGCGCGGACGCGGCGCCCGGCCCGGTACGCGCCGACGCACCATCATCCGCTGCCAGTGCGCAGGGAACCAGCGCTGCACGAATTCCCCGAACACGGTCACCGAGGGGCGCTCGACGACGCGCTTCGAGCGCAGGCTGACCACCAGCGTGCGCGGCAGCACCTCGACGATCGGCAGCGCGACCACCGCGCGTCCGTCGTGGCCGCGTGCCTGTCGCGGTATCGCGTTCAGGATGGCAAAGCCCAGCCCGCGCGCGGCCATCGCGCGCGCCATCTCGTAGCTCTGCACCCGCCACGCCACGTTGGGCTCGATGCGCAGGCTGCGGAACAGCGACAGGAAATAGTCGGCGGTGTGCGGCAGATCGATGATCACCATCGGCTCGCGCGCGAACTCGCGCAGGCTCACCGCGCGCGCGCGCGCGCGAGGATGATCCTCGGCCACCACCACGTGCGGGGGCAGGTCGGCGAGCACGTCGGCGGTGAATTCCTCCGACAGGCCGTAGGCGTAGGACAGCGCCACGTCGATGCGCCCGGCGCGCAGCCGCTCGAGCAGCGTCGACTGGTTCGCCTCCTCGAACTGCACCGCGACCTCCGGGTGCTCTTCCCGGAAGGCCGCGATCAGCCCGGGCAGCACGAACGGTGCGAGCGTGACGAAACAGCCGATGCGGATCTCGCCGGAGAGCCTGCTGCCCATGCCGGCGGCGAAGCGCGCCACCTCGTCGGCGTGGGCGAGCAGGTTGCGCGCCTGCACGAGCAGGCGGTCACCCGAGGGCGTGAGGGTGAGGCCGCGGCCCTGCCGCCGGATCGTCAGCTGCACGCCCAGATCGCGCTCGAGTGCGCCGATCGCCTCGGAGATGGCCGGCTGCGAGACGTGCACCGCTGCCGCGGCCGCGGTGATGCTTCCCGCTTCCGCGGCAGCGACGAAGTAGCGCAGGGCACGCAGCGACCAGTTCAACGGAAATACCGATGAAGTTTCGAGGAAAAAAAGAGTGTACCGCTGATCGGTCACCGGGTAAGGTTTTGCCGGTTCCCGTTTCGTCGTTTCGTGTTTCGCCGGCACACGCCCGGCCGATCCCGCCCACACTCGAGGAGTTGCCTGATGTTGCGCACCGGTCAGCAGTACAAGGAAGGCCTGCAGGACGGCCGCGAGGTCTGGATGGACGGCGAGCGGGTGAAGGACGTGACCACGCACCCTGCGTTCAAGCCGATCGTCGACGTGAAGGCGCGCATGTACGACATCGCGCACGAGCCGCAGTACCAGGACAGGTTCAGCTACGTCGACGGCGATACCCGCAACTCGACGCTGCTGCGCCGCCCGACCGAGCAGCGGCACTGGTGGGAGAGCTGGTGCGCGCTCGACGCGTTCTTCAAGGACATCAAGGGCGTGGTCACCCGGGTGGGTGACGAGACCGTCGGCGAGATGTGGTCGCTGTACGACGGACGCGACGTGCTGAACAAGATCGACCCGCGCTTTGCCGAGAACATCAGCCGGCACATCGACCGCGTGCTGCACGACGACGTGTTCCACGTCTCGGCCAACACCGATCCGAAGGGCGACCGTTCGGTGCGTCCGCAGGACCAGGATCCGGACATGATGGTGCACGTGGTCAAGGAGACCGATGCCGGCATCATCATCCGCGGCGCCAAGTACGAGACGGCAGCCGCCTACGCCGACCAGGCCTTCCTCAAGCCCACCGTGGGTGCGTGGACCGACGAGAAGCAGTCCGACTACGCCGTGGGCTGCATCGTGAAGATGGGTGCGCCGGGCGTCAAGCACATCTGCCGCTCCGGGTTCGCCGGCCGCGGTCGCAAGGACGACTATCCGCTGTCGAACGGCTTCGATGAAGTCGACACGCTGATGATCCTCGACAACGTGCTGATCCCCTGGGAGGACGTGTTCTTCTACCGCTTCACCGAGGGCGCGCGCTACATCCGCTCGACGCTGCACCGCTATTCGGCGTTCCCGTACGTGCTGCGCATCCTCTACACCGCCGACATGATGATCGGCGCGGCGATGTGGAACTGCAAGCAGACCGGCCTCGACAAGATGCAGGCGGTGCGCGAGAAGCTCGCCGACATGGTCGCCTACCGCGAGGGCATCCGCGCGCACCTGGCGGCCTCGATCGCGCTTGCCGAGAAGAGCCCGGGCGGACTCACGATGCCCAACCAGTCGCTGCTCTACGCCGGCCGCGTGCACGCCTGCTCGAACCTGCCGCAGATCATGCACATCGCGCGCGAACTGTGCGGCGGTCAGCTGTGCGTGACGCCCAACGTCGCGACGTTCGAGGCTTCCGGCACGAAGTCGTGGATGGACAAGTTCTATTCGCTCAACCAGAACTGGTTCGCCGACGACCGGCGCAAGCTGCTCGCCTTCGCCCGCGATCTGCTCAATTCCGACTACGCCGGTCACCGGCTCACGTTCGTGCAGTTCGCGCAGGCGCCGCACTTCAACCACCTGAACGCCCTGTACCAGTCGTTCGACTTCAGCGGCCCGCTCGATCTGGTGAAGAACTTCGCCGACCTGTCCGATCGCATCGATGCCAAGCCGGCAGTCGCGCCGGTGCGCAGCGCTGCATGAGGGCGCAGCGCGCGTCCGGGTGTGCTCGCCCGGACGTGTGTGAGCGCGCCGAGCCTGCCATGTCCAGCGCACCGGCCGAGGGCGTGCCAGTGCGCCGCCGGATCGCGCAACTCTGTGCCGTGCTGGCAGGCAGTGCGGCACTGCTCGTCGCCGGTGCGTCCAGCGCGCAGTCCTGGCCGTCGAAGCCGGTGCGCGTGGTGGTGGCGTTCGCCGCCGGCGGCCCCGCCGACATCGTGGCTCGTCTCACTGCCCAGTCGCTCGAGGACGCGATCGGCCGCCCGTTTCTCGTCGAGAACCGCGCTGGCGCCGGCGGGATGACCGGCACCGACGCGGTGGCGCGCGCCACCCCCGATGGCTACACGCTGCTGGTGACCAGTTCGGCGGCGCACGCCGCCGGGCCGGCACTGTGGCCGAACATCCCGTACAACGCGGTCACCGACTTCACCCACATCGCGCTGATCGGTCGCGGCCCGATCGGTCTGATGGTCAATGCCGGCGCGCCGTGGAAGACCTTCGCCGAGTTCCTCGCTGCCGCGCGCGCCCGACCCGGTGCGATCAACTACGGCTCGGGCGGTCCTGGCGGTCTGGGGCACCTCACCGGCGAGTTCATGCAGGCAATGCTCGGCTTCTCGATGCAGCACGTGCCCTACAAGGGGTCGGCGCCGGCGCAGGCCGACCTGCTCGGCGGGCAGATCCAGGCGATCAGCGACGTGGTGTCCTCGCACGCGGCGATGGTGCGTGCGGGCAAGCTGCGCATGCTCGGCGTGGCCGCGGCGACGCGGCTGGACTCGCTGCCGGATGTGCCCACCTTCGCCGAGCAGGGCCACCCGCAGCTTGTCGCCTCGGCGTGGTTCGCACTCACCGGGCCGGCGAAGCTGCCTGCCGATGTCGTCGCCACGCTCGCCGCGGCGATGCAGAAGGCGCTCGCCCGGCCGGAGACGCGCAACCGGCTGACCGAGCTCGGACTGACGCCCGATGTCTCGCTCGGCCCGAAGGACATGCCGGCGTTCGTGCGCAGCGAGGTCGAGCGCTGGACGAAGGTGGTGCGCGAACGCGGCATCAAGCTCGACTGAGCGAACGACCCACGATGCGTATGCCGCTCACGGGTGCGCAGGTCTGGTCGGGTGCCGAGATGGCCCGGCGCAGCGACTGGATCGAAGCGCTCGATGCAACCGAAGTGCAGGCGCTGCTCGCTGCAGTCGCAGCGGTGCAGTCGCGCGGCGGCGAGTGGATCGACCTCCAGCGCGAGGCGTTCGTGCTCGGCGAAGCCCTGCAGCATCGCGTGCAGCGCGTCGCCGATGCGCTCGAGCACGGCGCCGGTTTCGTCACGCTGCGCAACCTGCCGGTCGAACAGCTGGGCGAGGCAGGTGCGCGCATCGCGCTCTGGGGGCTCGGGGCCTGGCTCGGCGAGGCCGTATCGCAGAGCCGCTACGGCGAGCTGCTCGGTGAAGTGCGCGACTACGGCGAGCAGCTCGGCACGGCGACCGCGCGCGGCTATCGCACCGGCTCGGCGCTGCGCTTTCACACCGATCGCTGCGACCTGGTGGCGCTGCTGTGCGTGCGCCAGTGCGAGCGCGGTGGCGACTCGCTCGTGGTGAGCACGCCGCACCTGCACAACGTGCTGCGCGAGCGCGATCCGCAGGCGCTCGACCTGCTCTACGGCGACTGGTTCCACAGCCGTCAGGGCGAGGAACTGCCCGGCGAACGGCGCTGGTACCGCAATCCGGTCTTCGCCCTGCACGCGGGGCGCTTCACCAGCCAGTATTCGCGCTCCTACATCGAATCGGCGCAGAAGTTCGACGAGGTGCCGCGCCTCACGCCAGCGCAGGAGGCTGCGCTCGATGCCGTGGCCGCGGCAGCGCGCGAGGAGGCGTTCCAGACGCGGATGCAGCCGGGCGATCTGCAGATCCTCAACAACCACGTCACGTGGCACGGGCGCACCGCGCTCGAAGACGCAGCGCCGCCCGAGCGCAAGCGGGTCCTGTTCCGGCTCTGGCTGTCGAGTCCGCTGTCGCGGGCGCTGCCGGACGATTTCGAAGAACTGTGGGGGCCGACTGCGGCCGGCGCCGTGCGCGGTGGCGTCGTCGCACACGCCGGCTATCGATCGGTCACCGAATTGCGGACGCTGCGCGCCGCCGGGCGGGTGCCGGCACGCGCGGGCTGGCCGCTGGAGGGGCTGCCGGCCTGACCGGTGGCGTGGAGTTTGCTTGAGAGCGCCAACCGGG
>CANGUQ010000260.1 GCA_947456915.1 Betaproteobacteria bacterium | reverse complement strand
CGCTGGCGCGGCGCGCAGCCGGGGTCCGGTGCACCGCCGGTCCACCGTGCAGCGTCACTGGACGGCAGCGAGTCGCGAAGGCGTCAGCCGACGGATCGGCTGCAGCGTTCAGCCGGGTGTACCGCCCGCGCGCACCGCGTCGGCGGCGGCGGTGAGATTCTTCGGCAGCGGAAAGGTGACGTGCTCCTCGATGCCATCCTGCTCGCGTACCTCGATGCCGCCGAAGGAGCGCAGCCGCTCGATCACTTCGCGCACCAGCACCTCCGGAGCGGAAGCGCCGGCGGTGACGCCGATGCGCTCGCGTCCGACCAGCCACTGCGCGCTGACTTCGGAGGCACGGTCGACGAGGTAGGCAGGGATCCCGGCGTTCTGCGCGACTTCGCGCAGGCGGTTCGAGTTCGAGCTGTTGGGCGAGCCCACGACGATCACCAGATCGCACTGTGCGGAGAGCTTCTTGACCGCATCCTGCCGGTTCTGCGTCGCGTAGCAGATGTCATCCTTCTTCGGACCGACGATCTTCGGAAAGCGCCGCGCCAGCGCCTCGGTGATCGCACGCGCATCGTCAACCGACAACGTGGTCTGCGTGACGTAGGCGAGGTTGTCCTCGTTGCCGACCTGCAGCCGGCCGACGTCCTCGACCGACTCGACCAGATACATGCCGCCGGTCGACTGGCCCATGGTGCCCTGAACTTCCGGGTGGCCGCGGTGACCGATCATCACGATCTCGCGCCCCTGGGCGCGCATCTTGGCGACCTCGACGTGAACCTTGGTCACCAGCGGACAGGTCGCATCGAACACGTTCAGGCCGCGCTGCCCGGCATCGCGTCTGACATCGAGCGAGACCCCGTGGGCACTGAACACCACGGTGCTGCCGGGCGGGATCTCGTCGAGTTCCTCGACGAACACCGCGCCCTTGGCACGCAGGTCATCGACGACGTACTTGTTGTGCACGACCTCGTGGCGCACGTACACCGGCGCGCCGTGGGCGACCAGCGCCTGCTCGACGATCTCGATCGCGCGATCGACCCCCGCGCAGAAGCCCCGCGGGTTGGCCAGAATCACCTGTTTGGTCACGCTCACCCCCTCCGGCAACGAGCGCCGATTATAGCGACCGCCCGGATTCCGCCGCCGCATCCTTCGCCGCCGCCCCTGCCGCCACATCCTGCGCCTGCGCTTCACCGCGGAACGCATCCCACACCAGCAGCGCGGCGCCACAGCTGATCGCCGAGTCGGCAACGTTGAACGCCGGCCAGTGGTAGCCGAATGCGTGGAAATCGAGGAAATCGATCACCGCGCCCATCCACAGCCGGTCGATCAGATTGCCGATGGCACCACCCAGGATCAGCGTCAGCGCGAGGCAGAACAGCGCGCGTCCGCGGTGGCGACGCAGCATCCAGACGATCCACGCCGAGGCGAGCAGAGCGACTGCGACGAAGAACTCGCGCTGCCACCCCGACGCACCGGCGAGAAAGCTGAACGCAGCCCCCGGGTTGTAGACCAGAACCAGATTGAAGAACGGCGTGATCTCGATCACCTCGCCGAAACGCACGGTCTGCAGCACCAGCACCTTGACGATCTGGTCGATCACCACCAGCGCGAGCGCCGTGCCGAGCCAGTCGCGCAGGCGCCACTCGGCAAGCCGCCGCCAGGGGCTGCGCGCCGCCTCAGGCATGATGCCGGATCTCGCCCGTACCGGTCAGATTGCCGGCGCAGCGTGCGCACACCTCGGGGTGCGCGGCGTGCGCCCCGATGTCCGTGCGGTAGTGCCAGCAGCGGGCACACTTGGTGCCGGCGCTCGCCATCGCCCGTACCGACACTGCGGCGTCCGACGCTGCGGGCGCGACCCTTGCCGCCGAGGTGATGAACACGAACCGCAGGTCATCGCCCAGAGCCGCGAGCGCCTCGAACTGCGGCGACGGCGCACTGACCTCGACCTCGGCGGCGAGACCCGAGCCGATCTGTCCCGCGCTGCGCAGCGCCTCCAGTTCCTTCAGCACCTGGGCCCGCACCGCGCGCACGTGCGCCCAGCGTGTCTCCAGCGCGGCATCAGGTTCGTCCACGACCGGCGCAGTCCAGGTGCCGAGAAACACGCTCGCATCGGGGTCGCGCGCGAGCACCGCCCACGCCTCCTCGCTGGTGAAGGTGAGCACTGGCGCGAACAGCTGCAGCAGCGTGGCGGCGATCTCGTGCAGCGTGCTCTGGGCCGACCGGCGCGCCTCGCTCGCCGGCGCGGTCGTGTACAGGCGGTCCTTCAGGATGTCCAGATAGAACGCGCCGAGGTCCTCGGAGCAGAAGTGGTGCAGGCGCTGCACCGCGAGGTGAAACTCGTAGCGCGCATAGTCCTCCAGCACGGCACGCCGCAGGCGCTCGACGAGCTGTGCCGCGTAGCGGTCGATCTCCACACGCCTGGCGAGCGGTACGCGGTCGGTGCGCGCGTCGAAGTCCTCGACGTTCGCGAGCAGAAAGCGCAGCGTGTTGCGCACCCGCCGGTAGGACTCGACCACGCGCTTGAGGATCTCCTGCGAGATCGACAGTTCGCCAGAGTAGTCGGTGGCGGCGATCCACAGTCGCAGGATGTCCGCCCCCAGCGTGTCGACCACCTGCTGCGGCGCTACCACGTTGCCCTTCGACTTGCTCATCTTGCGGCCTTCGCCGTCGACGACGAAACCGTGGGTGAGCAGGGCCTTGTAGGGCGGCACGCCGTTCATCATGCACGACACGAGCAGCGACGAGTGGAACCAGCCGCGATGCTGATCCGATCCCTCGAGGTACAGGTCGGCGGGGAACGCGGTATCGGCCGAATGCGACCCTGTGTCCGCCCGACCCGCGCCCGCGGGCCCGCCCAGCACCGTCTGATGCGTGGCGCCCGAGTCGAACCACACGTCGAGCGTGTCCTTGATCTTCTCGTAGTGGGCTGCATCCTCGCCCAGCAGCGCCGCGGCGTCGAGCTGCTGCCACGCCTCGATGCCGCCACGCTCGACCGCCTGCGCGACCTGCTCGAGCAGTTCCGGTGTGCGCGGGTGCAGGGCGCCGGTTTCCCGGTGCACGAAGAAAGGCATCGGCGTGCCCCACTGCCGCTGGCGCGACAGCGTCCAGTCCGGGCGATTGGCGATCATCGCGTGCAGCCGCGCCTTGCCCCACGCCGGGTAGAACTGCGTCGCCTCGATGCCGCGCAGCGCAGTCGCGCGCAACGGCTCGGCCGGCACGGTTCCGGCGTAGCCAGGCGCGGCGTCCATCGCCGCGAACCACTGCGTGGTCGCGCGCAGGATCACGGGTGTCTTGTGGCGCCAGCAGTGCATGTAGCTGTGCACGTGCCGCCGGTCCTCGTGCAGCAGCGCGCCGCGGCTGCGCAGCTCATCGACGATCTGCGCATTCGCCTTCCAGATCATCAGCCCGCCGAACAGCGGCAGCGACGGCACGTACCTGCCGTCGCCCATCACCGGGGCGAGGATCTCGTCGTCCTTCATCCCGTAGTGGCGGCAGGAATTGAAGTCCTCGACACCGTAGGCCGGGGCCGAGTGCACGATGCCGGTGCCGGCGTCGAGCGTCACGTAGTCGCCGAGGAAGACCGGAGACGAGCGATCGTAGAAGGGGTGGCGGAAAGCGATGCGCTCGAGTTTCGCGCCGCTGCAGGTGGCGAGCGTCGTGCCGGCGAGTCCGAACCGGGCGAGACAGCCCGCGGCCAGATCGACGGCGAGGATCAGCAGCCGCTCGCCGGTGTCGATCAGCGCATACGCGTACTCCGGATGCACGTTGAGCGCCTGATTCGCCGGCAGCGTCCACGGCGTGGTCGTCCAGATCACGATCTGCCCGGGCTTGTCGGGCAGCCCGGCGAGCCCGAACGCACGCGCGACGGCCGCCCGATCGTCGAACGCGAAGCCGACGTCCACCGCAGTGTCGATACGGTCCTCGTACTCGATCTCCGCCTCGGCCAGCGCCGAGCCGCAGTCGAAGCACCAGTTCACCGGCTTGAGACCGCGGTAGACATACCCCTTCTGCAGCAGCGTGCCCAGTGCGCGGATCTCGTCGGCCTCGTTGCGCGGGGCCATCGTCGTGTACGGCCGATCCCAGTCACCGAACACCCCGAGCCGGATGAAGTCCTTCTTCTGCCGCGCGATCTGCTCGGTCGCGTACGCGCGCGCGAGCCGCTGCGTCTGCTCGGTGGGCAGATTCTTGCCGTGCGTCTTCTCGATCTGCACCTCGATCGGCATGCCGTGACAGTCCCACCCCGGCACGTAGGGTGCGTCGAACCCGGCGAGCGTGCGGCTCTTCACCACGATGTCCTTCAGCACCTTGTTGACGGCGTGGCCGATGTGGATGTCGCCGTTCGCGTAGGGCGGACCGTCGTGCAGCGTGAATCGCGGCCGGCCTCGACTCGCCTCGCGGATGCGCCGATACAGCCCGGTGCGCTGCCAGGCCTCGAGCATCGACGGCTCGCGCCGGGCCAGGTCGCCACGCATCGCGAACGCCGTGTCGGGCAGATTGAGTGTCTTCTTGTAGTCCATGGGGCTGTCGTCTTTCCTTCTGCATGCTGCGCCGCTGGCCGCGGTCGGGAACGGGCGCAGGCCCGTGCCCGCGCTGGCGCGAGGCATCAGTTGCCACGGCGCCACCGTGGCCACTGCGCGCACACCGCCTGCGGCGCGACTGCGGCAGACCTACACGCCGAGCCAGGCGCGCGCCTGCGCGCAGTCGATCTCGATCTGCCGGATGAGCGCCGGCAGGCCGTCGTACTTCGCTTCGTCGCGCAGCTTGTGCAGGAAGTCCACCCGCACCCGCTCGCCGTACACCTCGCGCGCGAAATCGAACAGGTGCACTTCCAGCGTCGTGCGTCCGTCGGCCTTGACCGTGGGGCGCACGCCCAGGCTGGCCACGCCGGGCAGCGGCGCGGCCGCCAGCCCGTGTACCTGCACCGCAAAGATACCCGCAAGCGGCAAGCGCGCGCGCGGCACGCTCACGTTGGCCGTCGGAAAACCCAGTTCGCGCCCGAGCTTGTCGCCGTGCACGACGCGACCGCTGATCGCGTACGGCGCGCCGAGCAGTCTCGCTGCCAGATCGAGTCGACCAGCGGCCAGTGCCTCGCGCACTGCGGTACTCGACACGCGCAGTCCATCGACGAGAACGCTGTCCAGACTCTCGACCTCGAACCCGCCGGCGCCTGCCGCCGCGCGCAGCAGGTCTGCATCGCCGGCGCGCCGGGCTCCGAAGCGGAAGTCATCGCCCACCAGCACCCAGCGCACGCCCAGACCGCGCACCAGCACGCGTTCGACGAACTCCTCGGCCGGCATCTGTGCCAGCCGGTAGTCGAAGCGGCTCACGTGCACCTCGTCGGCACCGCACTCGGCAATCAGTCGCAGCTTGTCGCGCAGCCCGGTCAGGCGCACGGGCGCGCGATCGGGCGCGAAGAACTCGCGCGGGTGCGGCTCGAAGGTCATCACCGCCGCCGGCAGGGCGCGCGCGTCCGCCGCCGCCCGCAAGCGGCGCAGCATTTCACGGTGGCCGCGGTGCACGCCGTCGAAGTTGCCGAGGGTCAGCGCGACCGGGCGCGCGGCAGTCGAGGGGACAGTGCGGACGACACGCATGGGACGGGCAATCAGTAAGCCCCTGAATTGTAGCCGCTTTCCAATGATCATCGGGGCCGGTGCCACGTCTGTCCCGCGGCGACCGGCCAGCCGCACCGCGACGCGCGGCGCGCCCCCCGCAGCGACTGTCCGCAGCGCAGCACCCGGAGCGACATGAACACCACTGTTCGCCGCTCGTTAGCGACGGTTGAGCGCACTTTCGCCGATTTTAGGTACTTTGTTCGCGAATTCGTCGACGCGATCGGCTAATCTTCGTCTGCGTTCGGTCGATATCCGACTCAGGCAGCGTCGGGCACCTGCGCCGCCTGCCCCCCCCCCTGCGTCG
>CANGUQ010000259.1 GCA_947456915.1 Betaproteobacteria bacterium | reverse complement strand
GCACCGCCCACAGCGCTCGATCTCGATGCCTAATACCCGCTTCAGACGCTGCGCCCAGCGCAGCGCCACATGGCGCGGCAGGCCTGACTGGTCAGCACCCTGGGCCCTGCCGGCTGTGCGCTCGCTCGCCCTGCCGCGCCCGGGCTCATCCCGTGGGACGGGACGACGATGGGCGAGCTCGAGGTGCGCGGCGCGTGGGTGGCGCGGCAGTACTACGGCGCGGACGGTCCGGATGATCGCTTCACCCCCGACGGCTGGTTCCGTACCGGCGACATCGTGACGATCGACCACGAGGGAAACATGACGATCCAGGACCGCGCGAAGGACCTCGTGAAGTCCGGCGGCGAGTGGATCAGCTCGGTGGCGCTGGAGGGGGCGCTCATGGAGCATCCCGACGTGGCGGAGGCGGCGGTGGTGGCGGTGCCGCACGCGAAGTGGGACGAGCGCCCGCTGGCGGTGGTGGTGATGAAGCCCGGGCGGACGTTCGACGAGGCAGCGCTGCGCGGCTTGCTCGAGAGGATGTTCGCGAAGAGGTGGGTGCCCGATGCGATCCTGCCGGCGGACGCGATCCTGAAGACGAGCGCGGGGAAGTTCCTCAAGAGCGCGCTGCGCGAGCAGCACCGGGCGCACTACGGCGTGGCGGACGAGTCCGCGCGCGGCGGGTGACGCAGAGGTCGTCGGCCCTCGGCGCGGCTCTCGTCGCGGCCTTCGGCACAGCCCTCGTCGCGGTCGCCGCCGTGATGCCGGCGGCGGCGCAGGCGACTTCCGGGTTCACCGTCGTCCAGGACGACTGGGAACTGGTGTGCGACAACACGCGCACGTGCCGCGCGGCGGGGTATCATCCGTTCGGCGGGACGTCGCGCGTCTCGGTGCTGCTCGTGCGCGCGGGCGGACCCCGGACGACGGTGACGGGACACGTGCGGCTCGGGGAGTCGGACGATGAAGCCGACACGGCGGCGGCGTGGCCGGCGCGCCTCGCCCTGCGCATCGGCGAGCGACACATCGGGACGATCACCTTGCGCGCGAACGGGGCGACCGACCTCCCCGGACCGCTCGTCTCGGCGCTCGTCGCGACCCTTGCGCGGCGGGAGGGGGACGCCGCCGAGGTGACGTGGGTGTCGGCGGACGCGTCGCCGCGCCCGCCGTGGCGGCTGTCGTCACGCGGCGCGGTCGAGGTGCTGGCGGCGATGGACGCGCATCAGGGTCGGATCGGGACGACGGGCGCACTCGTGGCCCCGGGGACGCGCGACGAACGGCTGGTGCCGCCGGCGTGCCCCGCACCGATCCTGGTCGCGGCGCGCGTGCCGATCACGACGACCGCCGACCGGGCACTGGGACGCCGCAAACCGGCGGCGATGCTGCGGGCGATGCGCGACGCGGTGCGCGACGCGATGCGGCGACGCGGAGCGGACGTGGGGCGATGCGAGGACCTCGACGACCCGGACCAGCGTGACGTGGCGCGGGACGTCTGGCGGCTGTCGGCGACCCGCCTCGCGGTGACGACGCCCTGCTGGCTCGCGACCTACAATGCGGGGTCGGGGCTGTGGGTGGTCACGGACCGGCCGCCGTACCGCGCGACGTTCGTCACCAACGGTGCGACCGAGTGGAAGGGGCCCGAGGCGTGGAGCGAGCAGCGCGGCCGCGGCGTCGGCGACTGCCTGAGCCGCACGCAGTGGACGTGGGACGGCCGCCGCTTCGCGCTCGCCCGCGACGAGACCACGGGCCTGTGCCGTGAGGTCGCGGCTGGCGGCACGTGGTCGCTGCCGACGTAGGTAACGCGCGACGAACGATGAGCGGCATGGCGAGATCCGGAAGGACGGGACCCAACCGATACACCAGCTGCCCGTCAGGGGGCGCGAGGCCTGCATGCTCTCGTTGACCGAGAAGAAGCTGTCGCCGGAGACCCGGAGCCGCCTCGCCGCCTCGGCAGCGTGGCACGGTTCGCTGACGCGGCTGCGGTTCGAGCTCGTGGCGAAGGCGACCGGCGTCTTCCTCGTGCTGCTGCTGATCGTCGGCGGCATCACGGTGCTCGGGTTCTGGCGGTTCGATGCGCTGCACGACCTCGAGCGGCGGATGCCGGTCCTCGTCTGGCCGCTCGGATTCCTGTTTTGCTACGCGGTCGTCATTGCGGTGTGGGACAGCCGGACCTCGCACGAGGCGCTGCTCGAGCAGCAGGCGTTCGCCCGGGCCGTCCTCGACGAGGGCCGCGAGGTGGAGGCGACCATCGACTTCGACGCGACGAGCTTCGCGCTCCCCCACGAACACGGCACGCTCTACTTCGCCGATGACGGCGAGAGTGGGACGGTCGTGCTCGACGTCTCGACCATCGCGGACGATCCGCGGGAAGGCCAGGCGCTGGAATCGAAGGTGGCGAGCCGCTGGCGGCTGGGGTACGCGGGTGGCCGCGTGCACAAGGCGCGCTTCTCGGGGAAGCGCATCGAGATCCGGCGCATCGAGGGGCTGGATGACGGCGCCGAGGCGCTGCCGCACGCGCTGCTCGAGGCACTCGGGTTCCCGTCCGATCGGCAGGACCTCGCCCGGCTGCCGCTGCCAGTCCAGGAGGCCGAACGCCGGGTGCGCGCCCTGCTGCAGGAAGGCCCTCGCGCTGGCTGCCCCCCCCGCGTCGTCAGCGAATAGTACTTTCAAACCCCCTGCAGCCACCGCCCGTAGACCCCAGGCGCCGCGCCGACGCGCAGCACGATCGGCGATAGCCTCCGGGTGAGCCTCCGGTTGACGCGGTCAACACGGCGCCAAGGCACGGAACGGGGGGCGCAGCATGCCCCTCGAATGCCTCGTGCTCACCCGCGCGCCGATCCGCGAGCGCAACACGCCCCGCCCATGCACCTGTAGCGCCCGTGCACGGTGTGCGCGCGATCTGCCGATGCCCTTCCGGCAGCGTCGCTGCGCCAGGTCACACCCCCCACTGACCCGGCGGTGCGCGCGCCGCGTGCAGCACACGCTGTGCCTGCGACCTGTCCGATGCGTGATCACCCTGCGCGAGGATGCGCGCAATCACCCCGGGGTCCTCGATGCTCGCCACGATCTTCAGCCGCGCTCCGCACCGCCCACAGCGCTCGATCTCGATGCCGAACACCCGCTTCAGACGCTGCGCCCAGCGCAGCGCCACATGGCGCGGCAGGCCTGACTGCTCAGCGCCCTGCGCTGTGCGGGCTGTGCGCGGGCTCCCCCTGCCGCGACCAGTCGGCGTGATCAGCGCACGCAGGCCGCTGTTCGGAGCGAGCACGCCGTGATAGCGCGTCAGATGCCGGCGCGGCGGCGGCACCAGCGCCGCCAGCCGCGCGATGAAGTCCAGCGGATCGAGCACCACGTGCGTGGTGCCGTCGCGCCAGGGCGCCTTGAACTCAGATTCAACGCCGAGCCGAAGCGCTGGATCAGCGTCACCGCACCCGTGTGCCCATCCGTGCGCCTGACTCCCGCACTGGCCAGCAGATGGCCGCAGATCGTGCGGTACACCACGCCCAGCACTTCGGACAGCACCGCAGGGCGGGTGGCGAGCAGGAAGCGCAGCGCCATCGGCAGTGACAGCACCCACTGGCGAAGCGGCTGCTCGGGCAGCACCTCGTCGGCCAGCAGCGCTGCCGTCTCGGCCATGCGCCTTGCGCCGCACGAGGGGCAGAAGCCACGCTTCCGGCAGCTGAAGGCCACCAGCTTCTCGGCTCGGCACTGCGCGCAGCGCAGCCGCAGAAAGCCCTCCTCCAGCCGGCCGCACTTCAGATACGCATCGAACTCCTGCTCGACGTAACCGGGCAGTGCCCGACCGGCCTGCGCACGCGATCGCCGCAACTGCGGCCAGTAGCGCTCGACCAGCCGATACAGCAGCGTGCTCTCCGGGCGATGCCGCGCGTAACCGGGCGGGTCGATGAAGGCTGGCGCGCGCGCTCGCCGCGCGCGGGCAGCGGCGTGCATGGTGTTCGGCCGTGTGGCCCGGGAACAGGCGGGAACTGTGCACGCTACCCGCGGGCCTTCGTCGATACGCCCGCCGAAAACCACCGGTTGCGGCAGAAACGTGCCAGCCACTCCAGGAAACGCGACAAGAATGGCAGCCCCGCCAGCCGGCGAGGGCGTGTGTCGGGCTACACGGTGCCCGGAGTGAACACTGCTCTAGGCGACCTTGACCTCAAGGCTTCGTCCAATCGCGCGCGCCGCCGCCTCGATCTGGTCGAGCCGCGATGCGTGTCGAAGGTCGAACAGCCTGTCTATCTGCGGCAGGTGCCAGCCCAGACGGCGCGCGAGCTCGGACTTGCGGGTGCCCTGCTCCATCATCGCCTGATACAGCCCGAGCTTCGCGCTCTCCAGCGCCGACAGAGTCACGGTGCGCTGTCCCCGCCTCGGCCGGCTCGGCGCCGGCAGTGGCTTTCTCGCATCGACGTAGAACGACAGCGCCGTCTCCAGCGCCTCGACCGCGTAAAGCAACGCCTCGTCCTCATCCTCGCCCTGCGTGATCGCCTCGGGCACGTCGGGGAACGTCACCACGAACCCGCCCTCGGGTTACGCGTCGAGCACTACCGGATAACGCAGCATCGTCACTTCCCCTTCAGTCCGAGTTGCTTCTTGATGCCCTCGACCGTGCAGGTCTTCATTTCCTTCCCGTGCATCGGCAGCACCGACTGCCGGCCGTTCAGGTGCACCTCTACGTGGGAGCCCTTGGCGTTCTCGAACGTCGCACCTTGCTTCGCGAGCTACCGGCGGAATTCGTTCGAGTTCATGGGCTCGGCGGCGAAGTAGGCGGCAAGGCTCTTTGGCTCGCGATTGGCCAGATTCAAGCCATCGTGGCTGGCATTGGCCCTGCATCGGCTGGCAACCCAGCCCGCGTCGGGCATTCGAGGGGCCGTCTGAAAACCCTATGCGCCGCAGATGGAAGGGCTTCAGCGGAAGGACGGCAGCGCTCCGCATCCGTTGGCACGGGTTCGTTGCGTCTCTGATATCTTGCTGGGCTGCTGTGCGACCCAAGGAACTGCGATGACGACGGTGAAGATAGACCTGCCCGACGAGTTGGCCCAGAAGGCGGCCAGCGCGGGGCTGCTGTCGGCAGAAGCCATGGAGGCGATGCTGCGCGAGCAGCTGCGCCGCCGCGCCGGCGAGGCGCTGCAGGCGATGTGGCAGCGCGGGCCGCAAGAGAAACTCACGCCCGAGATCGAGCAGGAGATCGTCGACGAGGTGCGCAAGGTGCGCGCCGAACGGCGGCTGCGCGGGGCGACCTGATGGCGGAGTCGGCGCACCAGCCGCTGCGGCTGGTGCTCGATACGAACGTCGTCGTTGCCGGTCTGCTGTGGAATGGCCCGCCGCGGCGGCTGCTGGAAGCGGCCATTGCCCGGGAGGTTGAGCTTTACAGCAGCGCGGTGCTGCTCGATGAGCTGGCGCACACGCTGGGCTATGCGAAGTTTGCGGGGCGCATCGACAGCTTCGGCACCAGCATCGCGGCGCTGGTGGCGCTGTACACCGCCCTCGTCAGCCTGGTCGCTCCCGCCAGCGTGTCACGCGTGGTCACCAACGACGCCGATGACGATCACGTCATCGCGGCGGCCGTGGCCGCACGCGCCGAGTTGATTGTCACCGGGGACCGCAAGCACCTGCTGCCCATCGGCAGCCATCAGGGTATCGCCATCGTCACCGCTCGTGAGGTCGTGGACAGGCTTGAGGCAAGACTCAAGACCTGACCCCAGGCTCCCGCTGGTGCGCTGATCGCCGGCGGCGGGACGGCCGCCGGACAGGGATCGCGCGCGGCGGCGCGAGCGGACCCGCACGGCACCGTCGTCGCGTCTCACCGGCGTGCCCTCGGCTCCCGCCGCCGGGCGGCGAAGGTCTCGACGCCGGCGAGCGACTTCGCCGAGCGCGACCAGCCGAGCACGCGGAATCCCTGGCGGGCGAACTCTGCCGCCGCCATTGCGCCGAGCTGTCCCAGACCCAT
>CANGUQ010000258.1 GCA_947456915.1 Betaproteobacteria bacterium | reverse complement strand
GCGCTGGTCGCGCTGCTGATCCAGGTGGTGGCGACCGCAGCTGCGCTCGCGCTGGACTGTCTGGTCGATCTGGCCGGTCTGACCGAGCCCTGGACATTCTGGGCGCTGGTGCAGGCCGCTCTGGCGGTTCTGCTGGCGAGCGCGGCCGGCCAGGCGCACTGGTGGATCGCGATCCACAGCGTGTTCGTGCCTGCAGCCCTGCTGGTCGACCGGATGGCGCTGCCGCCCTGGCTGCTGCTCGGTGCAGCCGGGCTGCTGGCGTTGACCAACTCGAATGCGCTGCGTGAGCGCGTGCCGCTGTTTCTGAGCAGCCGGCGGGCGCGCGACCTGCTCGTCGAGCAGTTGCCGGCCGATCGGCCGATCGGCTTCGTCGAGGCTGGCTGCGGTTTCGGTGGAGTGCTGGCAACAGTGGCGGCAGAGCGCCCGACACGCTTCTGCCTCGGACTGGAAACGGCGTGGCTGCCGTATGTCGTGAGCCGACTGCGCTGCGTGCTGCAGGCGAATGCGACGCACGTCCTGCGGCGCAGCCTGTGGCGCCACGATCTGTCCGACGCAGACGTCGTGTATGCCTACCTGTCGCCGGTGCCGATGGCGCGCCTGTGGCGGCAGGCGTGTGCACAGATGCGTCCGGGCACGCTGCTGATCAGCAATTCGTTCACGGTGCCCGGGGTCACTGCAGAGGTCGCGCTGCCGGTCGGTGATGCCACCGGTTCCGTGCTGTACGTCTATCGCGTCCCGGCGCAGCCGGCGAGCGCTGCCGCGAGCGACGCACGCTCCTGAGCCGGGGCGGCGATCCACGCCAGCCGGCGCATCGCCGAGCGCAGGCTGCGGCGCCACGCCGGCTCCGTGGCGAAGCGCCGGATCAGTTCGGCCAGCGCGCCGTCGTCCTCGGCTGGAAAGTACGCCGGCCAGTCCGCGCCGAGCAGCCCGACGTTGCCGGGAATGCGTGAGGCCAGCACCGGCGTGCCGCTGGCGATGGCTTCCGAAACGACGTTCGCGCCACCCTCTAGCCGCGAGCTGATGATCATCGCCTGCGCGCGTGCGATCAGGCGCCGCGCGCGCGCAGGCGCGACCTCGCCCAGCCAGCGGTAGCGCGGGTCCGCCTGCATCGCCGCCAGTGCCTGCTTTTCGAGCTGCGCATCGAGCGCGCGGCCGGCGTGGGTGATGCGCAGCCGCGCGAGCGGGCGATCAGCCGCCGCGCCGGTCGGCGCGAGATGAGCCAGTGCACGCGCAGCGCACAGGGGATCCTTCTCCCAGCGCAGGTGTCCGATCACGCACAGCTCGAAGCTCCGGGCGAGTGGCTCGGCTGCGGGTGCCGCGGGCGCCGACTGCAGCACGACATGCGCCTTCGCCCGCTCGCGCGGTCGCAGTTCATCGAGCGCGCACGGCTGCAGCACGATCAGCCGATCGGCCACGCGCAGCGAATGCCGCGCCGCGGCATCCTGCGCGAGATCGCGATAGATATCGGTGCCGGTGAGCGCCAGCACCACCGGTCGCTGCGGGTGCCGCTCGCGAAAGCGCATGATCGAGTCGTGGCTGCGCCGCGCGTGCAACGCGAGCAGCAGGTCGACATCGCCGGCACGGCTCGCCGCGGCCGGCCACTGGGTGAGTACCTGCACGCGATGCCCGAGTTCGCGCAGCAGGCGTGCCCAGCGCAGCGCCGTGTTGCGGTTGCCGGCGCGCGAGGCGGGCGGTGCGGGAGTGACCAGTGCGATGCGCAGCGGCACGCGTCTGCCTTTCACGTAAACTCCTGCTGTTGCACGGCGACGCTGCCATGACGGTTGATGGCACGACCACGGTCGATGGCAGCACGACCCGGCAGCGCTGCGATGGTAGGGAGCCTGATCGAAGATGTACAGCGCGCAGACGACGGCAGTGCCAGCGCTCGCCGGGAAGACGGCGGCTGCGGCGCCAGCGTCGCTGCCGGAGCCCGACGGCGCGGCGGCTCCCCTCGCCGCAGAACTGATCGCTGCCCGTGAGCGGGTGCGTGCACTGCTCGCCGTCATCGAGGGCAACGCCTGGCTCGGGCCGTGCCTGCCGATCGTCAATCCGCCGCTGTGGGAACTGGGCCACCTCGGGTGGTTCCAGGAGCGCTGGTTGCTGCGCCAGCGCGCGGACGGCTCGCTCGCCCCGTCCCGGCTTCCCGGCGCCGACGAACTGTACGATTCGGCGCGGGTCACGCACGCCTCGCGCTGGAGCCTGCCGCTGCCGTCGCCCGCGCAGACCTGGCGCTATCTGGACGATGTGCTCGATCGTTCGCTGCAGGCGCTGCACGCCGAGCCAGCCCGTCTCGGGTATTTCGCGTGGCTGGCCGCCCAGCACGAACAGATGCACGCCGAGGCGCTGCGCTACACGCTGCAGACGCACGGCGCGGTGACGCCTGCCGAGGCGGTTGCAGGCGCTGGCAGCAGCGCTGCCAGCGCCCCTCCGTGCACAGACGCCGCCACTGCCGCAGCCACGGCGCGGGCGCCGGCCAGCGGTGCGCCAGCGGCGTACGCGAGGCCGGTCCCGGGCGGTGACGTCGAGTTCGCCGGGGGCCGGTTCGAACTGGGCGCCGCTGCCGGTGCAGATCCGGTGTTCGACAACGAGAAGTGGGCGCACCCGGTGCAGGTGACACCGTTTGCCATGGCGCGCTGCGCGACTTCGCAGGGCGAGTTCGCTGCGTTCGTCGAGGATGGCGGCTATCACGACAGACGCTGGTGGGATGCCGATGGCTGGGCGTGGCGGCAGCGCAGCCTCGCCGCCCATCCGGCGTACTGGCGCGCCTGCGAGCGGGTCCAGGGCTGGGAGGTTCGCAGCTTCGAGCGCTGGCAGCCACTGGATCCGGCACTGCCGGTGCTGCACGTGAACGCGTTCGAGGCACAGGCGTGGTGCCGCTGGGCGGGACGGCGGCTGCCAACCGAGGCGGAGTGGGAGTTCGCGGCCCGCGCTGGCGCAGACGGCCGCAGCGCGAACGCGCGCCGCTTCCCGTGGGGCGATGCCGCGGCAACGTCCGAGCAGGCAAGCCTGTGGTGGCCCGGCGCCGTCAGTACACCGCAGCGCGCCGATGCACTCGCAGCGGGCGACAGTCCAGCCGGTTGCCGCCAGTTGATCGGTGGGGTCTGGGAGTGGACCGCAAGCGCGTTCGAACCTTATCCCGGCTTCGTCGTCGATCCGTATCGCGAGTATTCGCAACCGTGGTTCGGCACTCATCGCGTACTGCGCGGCGGATGCCTCGCGACGTCGGCGACGCTGATCCGCAACACGTGGCGCAACTTCTACACGCCCGATCGGCGTGATGTGTTCGCCGGGTTCCGATCCTGTGCGGTGACTTCATCTTGAGCGCTCAGCAACTCTGGTACGTACGGCGCGGCGGCAAGCTGCTGGGGCCACATCCCCGGCAGGTGGTGATCGACGCTCTGCTCCTCGGGCGGCTGGACGGTGACGATCCCGGCCGCATCGACGATCAGGCGTGGCAGCCGTTGAAGTCGTTTCCAGAGATTCAGGCCGCGCTGTACCCGCCGCCGCGCGAACTCGCCCGGGATCCCGGCGAACCGCCGCCGCTGCCGTGGAGTCAGGAGCGGCTGGCGGCGGCCCGGCGCTGGGCCGACGAGCGCAGCGGCATCGACCGGCGCGGCACCGAGGACGAAGCAGTCGCCCGTGACCGGCGCCGGGGCAACGACCGGCGGCAGCGGCGCGAACTGCTGCAGATGGTGCTGTGGCGGCGATTGCGGCGCGATCTGGCGGCGGGCGCCGACGCAGACGCCGTGTCGGGCGGCGGCTGGGTGCTGCTCGCGCTGGTACTGGCGATCGCGGTGGCGATCGTCGTCTGGCCGCGCGCGCGCGGCACGATCGAGCTGCCTGTGCCGACGCGTCTGGCCGAATGCAATGCGCCCGCAGCGGCAGCAGTCAACTGGGCGGGGTGTGACAAGACGCTGGCCGTGCTGCCATCCGCGCACCTGCGCGGCGCGCGGCTGGCGGGTGGGCGGTTCATCGGCGCGGATCTGCGCGGTGCCGATCTGGCTTACGCCGACCTTGCCGGCACGCGGCTGGTGGAAGCGCAACTGATCGACGCGCGGCTGTTCGGCGCCACCCTGACCGGCGCCGATCTCAGGCTCGCCGTGCTCGAGGGAGCGGACCTGAGCTTTGCCGATCTGCGCAACGCGCGGATGGACGACGCCCGACTCGCGCGCGCCCGGCTGGGCAATGCGATCTGGATCGACGGCAGGCGCTGTGCCCCGGCTTCGGTCGGCCGCTGCGACTGAGCGCTGCCGCAGCGTGCGGTGACCGGGCGCGCCGGCTGCCCGTGTGCGGCGTCACTGCGCGCGCGGCGCCGAGCCTCCCGCGCTGAGCAACTGCGACACACCGAGAAACACCCGGCGCAGACCGCGCCACAGCCTGGGCAGCAGCCACAGCGTGCCGGCGATGAACAGTGCGAGCAGTGCGAGGAAGGCGAGTGGGTGGAACAGCGCCGCCCACAGTCCGCCGATCACCATCGCATCCTCGGTGGTCGAAGCGGCGACGTTGCTGATCGGCTCGGGTGAGGTGTTGATCAGCGCCCGGCTGGCAGCTTTCGTGAAGTGTGCGCCCGAGGCGAGCGTGCCGCCGAGTACGCCCGCAGCCAGGGCGATTGCCGGGTCATGGTGCCCGACGGCTGCGGCAGCAAGCAGCGCGCCGGCCGGGATGCGGATGAACGTGTGCAGCGCGTCCCACAGGGAATCGAGGCCCGGAACCTTGTCTGCCCCGAACTCGATCAGGAATGCGAGGCCGCTCGCCGCGAGCACCAGCGGATGAGCGAGCAGCACGAGCCCCGACGGCAGGTCGACGTAGCCCAAGCGGCCGAGGAGGCCGACGAGAAACAGCGCGGCGTAGAGCCGGATGCCGCTCGCCCAGGCGAGCCCGGCGGCAAGCGCGGCGGTTTCCAGCAGGTCCGGAGTCAGGTCGGCGGTCATCTTCGGCAGCAGCTCAGAATACGTGACGGGCCAGGTTGGCGTCGTGCAGTATCGTCGAGGCGAGTTCCTCGATCGACTTCGCGGTGGCATCCAGAAACCTGATAGCGGACTGGCGCATCAGAACTTCAGCCTCGCGCACTTCGAACGCGCAGTTTTCCAGCGAGGCATAGCGGCTGTCGGGCTTGCGTTCCGTCCGGATGCGGTGAAGCCGCTGCGGCGAGATCGTCAGTCCGTAGAGCTTGCTGCGGAAGCCGTCCAGGCTCTTCGGCAGCGCGCCGCGCTCGAAATCCTCCGGGATCAGCGGATAGTTCGCCGCCCGCACGCCGTACTGCAGCGCGAGATACAGGCAGGTCGGCGTCTTGCCGCAGCGCGACACGCCAACCAGGATGATGTCGGCTTCCTTGAAGTCGCGCGTCGAACTTCCGTCGTCGTGCATCAGTGAGTAGTTCACCGCCTCGATGCGCCGCGTATAGCTGACGACGTCCTCGACGCTGTGGGTGCCGCCGATGCGGTGGCTCGACTTGATGCCGAGTTCGGCCTCCAGCGGCGCGATGAACGTCTCGAAGCAGTTGATCACCATCGCGTCGGTCTGCTCGCGCAGGGCAGTGGCGAGTTCGTCCTGCACCAGCGTGCTGAACACGATCGGACGCGCGCCGTCGACCACGCCGGCTTCGTTGATGCGCACCGCCAGTTCGCGGGCCTTGTCGACCGAGTCGATGAACGGCACGGTGATCTCGGTGAAACTGACCGAATCGAACTGGGTGAGCAGGCTGTGGCCGAGCGCCTCCACGGTGATGCCGGTGCGGTCCGACACGAAGAATGCGGTGCGATGTGAATTCATTGGCTTTGGGTGAATGAACCTTCGGCTAACATACGCGGACCGTGGCGGGCGCACAATCGGGAACGGCTTGCACCGGCCACGAGCAGGCCGGGGCGCACCGGGACTCGGCCCCACGGCTGCTCGCGCCTGCGGGCCTTGGGCAGGTCGCGGTACCCCG
>CANGUQ010000257.1 GCA_947456915.1 Betaproteobacteria bacterium | reverse complement strand
GCGCACGATCCCGACCGCGGCGCCGGGCGCCGGGCAGTGCCGGCGTCGCATCGCCAACGGCGCTGCCGCACGCGTCTGGCAACGCTGCGCGCAGGGCTGGGGGTATCCGCAGCGTGGCACCGCAGCGCGGGCGCACCGGGCCGCGCAGGCACTGGAAAGCGCCGCAGTGCGGCTTCGTCGTGGTGCATCGATGACGCGCGCTGGTGCATCGGTGTGCGCCAGTTGCCAAGCGCAGCCGCGGCGCGTTACCGTGAGATTACAGTTCATGCCGACCGGCGCTCGGTCCGGCTTCACCGGAGACAGGCCCGTGCCCCCAACCGTCGTTCGCCGCCTCGTGCTGCCCGCCGCCCTGTGCGCAGCCATCGCCGGTTCCACGGCGCTCGCCCAGCCCGCCGGCTACCCGGTCAGGCCGGTGCGGGTGATCGTCGCCTTTCCGGCGGGAGGAAGCATCGACATGGTCGCGAGGCTCGCCGGTCAGCGGCTGGCGGACACGCTCGGCCAGCCGTTCGTCATCGACAATCGCGCCGGCGCTGCCGGCATCATCGGCACCGACGCGGTGGTGCGCGCGCAACCCGACGGCCACACGCTGCTGATGGGCAGCGCGTCGGCGATCACCTCGGCCCCCAGCGTCTACGCGAAGCTGCCGTACGACCCGCTGCGCGATCTGACGCCGATCGTGCTGGTGGCCAACCAGCCCAACGTGCTGATCGTGCACCCGTCGGTGCCCGCACGCACGGTGAAGGAGTTCATCGCGCTCGCGCGGGGCAATCCGGGCAAGCTCAACTACGGTTCCTCGGGGATCGGCGCCACGCAGCACATGTCGGCCGAACTGTTCGCGATGATGACCGACAGCCGCATCGTGCACGTGCCCTACAAGGGCGGCCCGCCGGCGATGGCCGATCTGCTCGGCGGGCAGATCGACTTCATGTTCGACACCGCGCCGTCCTCGGTGCCGATGGTGAAGGCGCGCAAGGTGCGCGCGCTCGCCGTGACCTCGCGCGAGCGCTCGAAGGTCTTTGCCGACCTGCCGACGATGGACGAGGCCGGCCTGAAGGGTTTCGAACTGCGCGGCTGGATCGGGCTGATGGGTCCGCCCGGCACGCCGCAGGAGATCGTCACCCGCCTCAACGCCGAGGTGCAGAAGATGCTCGCCGCCGATCTGCGCACACGGCTGCTAGAGCTCGGGCTCGACGTGGCCGGCGGCACACCGCAGGACTTCGCCGCGTTCCTGCGCGCGGACATCGCGCGCTACGCGGCGATCGTCAAGGCGGCGCGCATTCCGCCACAATGAGCGGCGGGATCGTGCAGGCACGGAGCAGCCCTGACATGACCCTTGCACGGCAGCGCGGGCGGACGGCAGGATGCCGGTACCCGGCGTATCGCAGTGATCGATGGTTGCGCTGCCTGCGGCAGGCGACGCCGCGCAGCGCGGGTGGTTCACGACGAGGAGAGACCAGATGACCTTTGCCATTGCCGGGCGCTGCGCGCGCACCGGACGACTCGGCGTTGCGATCGCGACCAATCCGGTCGCGGTGGGCGCGCGTTGCCCGTTCATCGCGCCGCACGTCGGACTGGTGGTGACCATGGCGACCACCGATCCGCGGCTCGGTCCGCTCGGGCTGAGCCTGCTCGCCCAGGGTTTTTCGGCCGCGGCCACGCTCGCCCAGATCGCTGCCAGCGACCCGCGCATCGAGCATCGGCAGATCTGCGTGATCGACCGCGACGGCAACGCGGTGGCGCGCACCGGCGCCAACAACAAGGTGTGGTCGGGCGCGATCACCGCGCGCAACGTGGTGGCGATGGGCAACTACCTTACCAGCGAGCGTACGGCGCAGGCGATGGCGCAGTCGTGGGACGGGACCGGGACGCTCGATCTGGACGAGCGACTGATGCTCGCGCTGGAGGCCGGGCGCGACGCCGGCGGGCAGGTCGGCGGGCAGCACTCGAGTGCGCTGAAGGTGTTCGCCGATCAGACCTTCCCCTGGGTCGATCTGCGTGTCGATCACCATCCCGAGCCGATCGGCGAACTGCGCCGCATCTACGACATCCACCGGCCGCTGCTGCCGTACTACTACGGCCGTGCTGCCGACCCCGAGGCGTTCGGCCGCGAGGCCGACTGGATGGCGAAGCAGGGCAAGACCTACCAGCTGTAGGCGGCGCGCGAGCGCGTCGCACGTCGCTTCACACGCAGCATGCCGCCGGCGCCTGGACCGGCACGTTGAGCGGAGGACGCACGATGGACAAGCCAAGATCTGCCCGGCACGGTGCAGACAGGGTTGCAGGGCGGGCGGGAGCACGGCTGGTGATCGGCGTCGCAGCCGTCGCTGCGATGCTCGCGGTGAGTGCGCCGCTGTCGGCGCAGCAGTGGCCGACCAGGCCGTTGCGGATGGTGATCGGCTTCGCGGCCGGTGGCAGCGTCGATCTGGTCGCGCGTGTCATCGCGCCGAGGCTTGCCGAAGGACTGGGTCAGCCGGTGGTCATCGAGACCCGGCCCGGGGCGGCAGGCAACATCGCGGGCGAAGTGGTGGCGCGCGCGCCAGCCGACGGCTACACGGTGCTGGTTTCGAGCGGTGGTGCGCTCGCCGTCAATCTCGTGCTGTACACGAGGATGCCCTACGACCCGCTGAAGGAGCTGAGCCCGATCGGCAAGATCGTCTATCAGAGCAACGTGCTGATCGTGAACCCGTCGGTGCCGGCGAAGACGGTGAAGGAATTCGTCGCGCTCGCACGCTCGCGGTCCGGCGTGCTCAACTATGGTTCGGCGGGCAACGGGTCGTCGCAGCACCTGGCGGCCGAGCTGTTCAGCAGCCTCACCGGCGTGAAGATGGTCAACGTGTCCTACAAGGGCGGCGCGCCGGCGATGATCGATCTGCTCGGCGGCCAGATCGACGTGATGTTCCAGACCATTCCCGAGGCGATCCAGCAGGTGCGTTCGGGCCGGGTGCGCGCACTCGGCGTGACCGGAGCGAAGCCCGCGAGCGTGTTTCCGGATGTGCCCACGATCGCGCAGGCCGGCGTGCCCGGATTCGAGTTCGAAGGCTGGATGGGGCTGGCCGGCCCGCCCGGGCTGCCTGCGGCACTGGTGCAGCGCTGGAACGTCGAGCTCAACCGCACGCTCGCCGACAAGGACGTGCGTACCCGGCTGCTCGAGGCCGGTCTGGACATCGCCGGCGGTACGCCGGAACAGATGAGCGCGTGGATGAAGGATCAGGTCCAGCGCATGATGCGGCTGGCAAAAGAGGCCGGCATCAAGCCGGTCGAGTGAGGCACTGCGAAAAAGTGGAAAAGGGGCCAGGCCCCTTTTTCGCTTTTTCGAAAAAGGGGCCAGGCCCCTTTTCCGGGTCTGGCGAAGGAGGCCGGCATGTGGCCGGTCGAGCAAGCGCTGCCACGCGCACGCTCGCGCGCAGGGGTATCCGACAGGAGTGGTCGATGATGATTCGCAGGCGTCTGGGCACGTGGGCACTGGTTGCCGCCGGCATGCTGGCTGTCGGGGCGGCAGCCGCGCAGAACTGGCCGAGCCGACCTGTCCGCATGATCGTGCCGTTCGCCGCCGGCGGGCCGTCGGACGTGGTCGGGCGCGAGGTTGCGGCGCGGCTGCAGGAGCAGCTCGGCCAACCGGTGCTGGTGGACATCCGCGCCGGCGCGAACAGCACGATCGGGGCGGCGCTGGCGGCGAAGGCCTCGCCCGATGGCCACACGCTGCTGATCGGCTCGGTGGGCACCTTCGCGATCAACATGGTGACCTACAAGGACCTGCAGTACGACTCGCTGCGCGACTTCGATCTGCTCTCGCTGTCCGCGCGCACGCCGAACGTGCTGGTGTCCAGCGCGAAGCTGCCGGCGGGTACGGTGAAGGAGATCGTGGCGCTGCTGCAGGCCAACCCGGGCAAGCACACCTTCGGCGTTGCCGGCATGGGATCTTCCGGTCACCTCACCTCGGAGCTGTTTCTGCTGCGCACGAAGACGAAGGCGATCATCGTGCCGTTCAAGGGCGCGGGCGCCGCGATGGGCGACCTCATCGGCGGTCAGGTCGATCTCACCTTCACCAGTCTGGGCAGCGCCGCGCCGCACATCCGCGGCGGGCGCCTGCGCGCGCTCGGCCTCACCAGTGGCAAGCGCATCGCGCAGTTTCCGGACGTGCCGACGCTGACCGAACTGGGCTACAGGGACATGGAGATCTATTCGTGGCAGGCGTTTGCCGCGCCGCGCGGTCTGCAGAAGGACGTGCGCAACCGGCTGGAGAACGCGCTGATCGCGGTCGTCACCAGCGGGGCCGGGCGCACCAATCTCGAGAATCTCGGCTGGGAAGTGGTGGGCAGCAGCGGCGCCCAGTTCCGCGACACGCTGGTGCGCGAGATCGCGCTGTGGCGTGAAGTGGTCAGGAGTGCCAACATCACGATCGACCCCTGAGGGGTGGCTGCGTGGCGGCCGGACGCGGATCGACCCCTGAGGGTTGGCTGCGCGGCGGCCGGACGCGGATCGACCCCTGAGGGTTGGCTGCGCGGCGGCCGGACGCGGAACGCCCGCACCGCTGGAGTACGCCTGCTGCAACACCGGGCCGGCTGCGCCGCAGTACGCCGCCTGGGCCGAGCGTCAACGTACAGGAGAAGGCAATGTCGTTCGATCCCGCAGCCGCCAGCCGTGTGCTCGCCTGCATCGATGCCGGCGAACTCGCGCAGCTCGCCTGCGATCTGACCAGCATCCCCAGCCCGACCGGTCAGGAGCGCGCGGTCGCGGAGTTCATCGTCGACTGGTTCCGGGCGCAGGGGCTCAAGGGCGTCGCGCAGGAAGTCGAGCCGGGACGGCCGAACGCGATCGGTATCCTCAAGGGCACCGGTGGCGGCCTCAGCCTTGGCTTCAACGGCCACACCGACACGAGCTTCACCGGCACCGCCGAAGATCTGCGCATGGTGCGTGAGGTCGAGCCCGATGCGATGCTGCGCGGCGCCATCGTCGAGGGTCGGGTGCGCGGGCTGGGCGTGTCTAACATGAAGGGCGGCGTGGCTGCGTTCATGATCGCGGCCAGGGCCTTGCGTGCGAGCGGCGTGCCGCTGCTCGGCGACGCGGTGTTCGCCGCCGTGGTGGGCGAGATCTCGCGCACGCCGGTCGGCCCTTGGCAGACGCGCGAGTACCGCGGCGAGGGCACCGGCACCCGCCACCTGCTCGCGCACGGCATGCACACCGACTACGCGGTCGTCGCCGACTGTTCGGACCTGAACATCGTGTGGACGCAGACCGGCGTCGTGCAGGCGAAGATCGCCGTGTTCGGCCGCGCGGAGGCGGCGTGGGGATCGGATCGCGAGGCGATGCCGATGTCGCAGGCCAATGCCATCGTCAAGATGACGCGGGTGATCGAGGCGATCGAGCGCTGGGGCGAGCGCTTCGAGCGCGAACGCGTCTACCAGTCGCCGACCGGGCCGCTGTATCCGAAGGTGAACATCGGTGCGATCGAGGGCGGCGCGCCGTACCGACCGAACTACTTCCCGGGGGTGTGCGCGATCTATGTCGACGTGCGCATGCCGCCGCAGGTGCGGCCGGTACAGATCAAGGCGGAACTGGAAGGGGTGCTCGCTGCGCTGGACATCGAGTACGAGCTCGACCTGTACAAGTCGCTGCTCGGCCACGAGGGCAGGGGGGTGGAGCCGCTGGTCGACGCTGCACAGGGCGTGCATCGCCACCTGTTCGGCGAACCGTTCCGCAACGAGGCGCCGGACCGCGCGAGCATCTGGACCGACACCAACATCTACAACGAGCTGGGCATCCCCGCGATCAAGATCGGTCCGCGCGGCCGGCGTATCGGACCGCGTGCAGAGGAGATCGAGATCGAGGTGCTGGTGAAGGCCGCGCAGATCTACGCGCTGATCGCGCTCGACATCTGCTCGCGACCGCGCCCGGCGCAGGCGTGACGCGCAGCGACCGCGGCGCGCAGTCGGCAGCAGGGAAGGC